>NZ_VFTW01000045.1:0-21077 GCF_006440815.1 Mesorhizobium sp. B2-8-3 | reverse complement strand
GCCATGGAAGAGAAGCTGCGCTTCGCCATCCGTGAAGGCGGCCGCACCGTCGGTGCCGGCATCGTCGTCACCATCAAGGAATAATCGATCCGGCACTTGCCGGTTCGACAAAGAAAGGGCGGTCCTCGGGCCGCCCTTTTGCTTTGGAGTGGTATCGCGCGGCCCTTTTCAATTCTGTTGCAAGCCCCGTCCCCGCAACTAGTATGGGTTGTACCCGAGGGGCTTGCCAGACGTGGTTTCAACATTCCGTTCAAAGACCATACGGTGTTGGCGCGGGCTGCTTCGGCTGGGATTGGCCGCTGCCACAGGGCTGGCCGCGCTCAGCGCCGCCGCAAAGGAAACGCCCGCGGACTACGGTCCGGCGATGCGCTTCGTCGTCGTGCGCAGCAGCGCGCCGGGCTGCGAGCCGAACTGCCCGGAATGGATTTCCGCCGAAGGCACGATCGAGGCCGGCACGCCGGCGCAGCTGAGACGCCTGCTGAAGACGCTCGGCGGGCGGCCACTGCCGATCGTCGTCAATTCACCAGGCGGCAATGTCGATGCCGCGCTGCAGCTTGGCCGCATGGTCCGCAAGAACAAGCTCGATATCGCGGTCGGCATCACGGAGTTTTCCGGCTGCTCGCCGGGGATGAAGAACTGCCTGGACAATGGCCGCAAGGGCCAGCCCTATTCCGGCGTCGCTTATGACAGCGGCGCGATGTGCAATTCGGCCTGTCCGCTGATGTTTGCCGGCGGCATCCGCCGCGTGGTCGGCGAATGGGCCTATCTCGGTGTGCATCAGATCACCACCACCTACCAGCGCGAGAAGCTGCTCTACCGCACGACCTATCGGATCGTGAACGGCAAGAAGAAGATCGTCAGCACCAGGATCGTCAGCCGCAAGAATGCCGGCAGCTACAAGACCTATGAGATGAGCAGGACGGTCGAGAAGCGGCTGTCGGCCTATCTGAAGGAAATGGGCGTCGAGCAGGGCGTGCTGGGCGTGATGAAGGCGACGCCTGCCAGCGACATCAGGCAAATCGAGCCCGAAGACATGCTGGAGATGAAACTCGTCACCAGTCTCGATTCGCTCGACCTGCTGACCGAGAGAACCATCTGCCAGCGCAATCCGGCGCCAGCGAATTGTCGCGAGGTTCCCGCGAACGGCGTGCCCGCCGCGGTCGCGGCCGTCGAAGCCGGGCCTTCACCCATTGCGCCGGTTCCCGCGCCGGCGCCGCAGGCCCGCGAACAGGAGATGCGCTTCGTTCTTGTTCGCGGCAGCAATCCGCTTTGCAATCTCGATTGTCCGGAATGGATTTCGGCGGAAGGCACGATCGCCGCGGGCACGGCCGACAAGCTCCGCCAACTGCTCGATACGATCCGTGAGCGCCGGTTACCCGTCGTCATCAACTCGCCGGGTGGAGATGTGCAGGCTGCGCTTGCCGCGGGCCGGCTGATCCGCGAGCGCGGGTTGGATGTCGCAGTCGCCCGAACGGATTTTCTCGATTGCGATCCGGGCGCAGTGGGGTGCGTCGCGGCGGACGGTCTCCATGCCGGGCTCACCATCGATACAGGCGCCGAATGCGACGCGGCTTGCGCGGTGATGATCGCCGGCGGCGTCCGGCGCCTGGTTGGCGCCGGTGCGCATTTTCTGGTGCATTCCATGGGCATGGAAGACAAGGTCAGGGCGTATCTTGACGAAATGGCGGTCGGCTCGGGCTTTTTCGTCGCCATGCAGTCGGCCGAATATGCGAAGCACAGGGAACTCAGCCGGGACGAACTGAAGACATTCGGGCTGACAACCGGGCCGCAGTCGGTCGACGCGCTGACGGGCGCCACCATTTGCAGATCCGCGCCCAGGCCGGACAATTGCCGGGTTCTTCCGGCCGCCGATGCCGAGGCGAAGGCGCCAGCGAAGCTGTAGAGCAATTCCAGGAAAAGTGTTTACGGTTTTCCGTCCGGAATTGCGTAAACAAAGGAGATAGCGGGTACTGGCCATCGAGGCAGGTTGAGCGGGGCAGGGCGCTGACACTATCCTGCTCGTGCTTTTATACACAGTGGAGGAGCGGCGATGAGCGAGGACATCCCGACTTTATATGCGTGGGCCGGCGGCGGCGAGGCGCTCAACCGGCTGACCCGGACCTTTTATGACAAGGTGGCTGCGGATCCGGTCGTCGGGCCGGTATTCAGGCACATGTCGCCGGATCACCCGGCGCATGTCGCCGCCTTCATCGGCGAAGTCTTTGGCGGGCCGAAGACCTACAGCGAGAAGCATGGCGGCCATCGCGAAATGGTGATGCATCACCTTGGCAAGCACCTGACCGAGGAACAGCGCCGCCGCTGGATCAATCTCCTTGCCGACGCGGCGGACGAGGTCGGCCTGCCGGACGACCCCGAATTCCGCTCCGCCTTCATGGGCTATGTCGAATGGGGGTCGCGGCTGGCGAAGATGAACTCGAATCTGGGCGAGACCTGCGATCCCGAGACCGAGCCGATGCCGGCCTGGGGCTGGGGCGTGCCTGGCGGACCTTATAAGCCGCCGGCCGGGAAATCTTAAAGAGCGGGCGCGCCCCCCGCGATCGATTGCCGGCAGCCGCGCAATTCAGATTTCCGGCAAAGGGTCCAAAACCGCTGCCGAGTGCTCTTTACAGAGTGCCCGGAAGCTTTTAGGAAGCGCCTGCGCCGAACAGCGCATGCACGGGCATAGCTCAGTTGGTAGAGCGGCGGTCTCCAAAACCGCAGGTCGTAGGTTCGAGCCCTGCTGCCCGTGCCATCTTTCCAAAGGGCAAAAGAAGCTCTCCGCGGTTGAAAATCGGCGGGTGGCTTGCCATATAGCAGGAATTGGGGCATAAGCCCCGCATAGCCGGGACGGGACGACTGGATGGTTCCGAGGCGGCGTTAGGACATAAAGCGGACCCTTGCCACTTGCGTGGATTAAGAATCGGTTTTATGTAGACAAGACAGACACGCGACGCGTGGAGCTGGGAAGCCGGCTTTACGCGTCTGATTTGCGTGGGTGAAATAGCGGCGCTGATTCGCGCCGTATAGAGCCCAGGCGGCACGTCCCGGTCAGCGGGATCATCCAGGAGGCCCGGCCAACGGGTCTTGAAACAGGCGGCACATGGCTTCGAAAACCACTAATCCCTTCACCTTTCTCCAGCAGGTTCGCGCGGAGACGGCCAAGGTGACATGGCCTTCGCGGCGCGAAACCATGATCTCGACCGTGATGGTCCTGGTGTTCGCGGTGATCGCGATGCTGTTCTTCTTCGCTGCCGATATTCTGATGGGCTACGCGATCGAGTGGATCCTGGGTCTCGGACATTAATTCGGCGGTTTACGGAGAGGTCGTGAAATGACTGCACGGTGGTATATCGTCCACGCCTATTCGAACTTCGAGAAGAAGGTCGCCGAGGACATCGAGAACAAGGCCAAGCAGAAGGGCCTGTCCGGCGATATCGAGCAGATCGTCGTGCCGACCGAGAAGGTCGTCGAGATCCGCCGTGGCCGCAAGGTCGATGCCGAGCGCAAGTTCTTCCCGGGCTATGTGCTGTTGAAGGCCAATCTGACCGATGCCGTGTTCTCGCTGGTCAAGAACACGCCGAAGGTCACCGGTTTCCTGGGCGACTCCAAGCCCGTGCCGATCACCGAGACCGAGGCGCAGCGCATCCTGAACCAGGTTCAGGAGGGCGTCGAGCGGCCGAAGCCTTCGGTCACCTTCGAGATCGGCGAGGCGATCCGCGTTTCGGACGGTCCGTTCGCGTCGTTCAACGGCGTCGTCCAGGAAGTGGACGAGGAGCGTGCCCGCCTCAAGGTGGAAGTTTCGATCTTCGGGCGCGCCGTGCCCGTCGATCTGGAATTCGGACAGGTCGAAAAGGGCTGATCCGTACACCCGCGCCGGAAGGCGTTGGTACACCCGCGCCGCGAGGCGTCGGGAGCGGCGGTAGACGCCGCATGAACGGGTGGGAGGCGAAGGCGGCACAGCCGGCCGTCGGAACCGCACCACCAGACTGCAACCGCCGGCGTTTCCCTGGTAACGGGGCCGGCATGAGAAAAGGCAGGAATAGAGATGGCTAAGAAAGTTGCAGGCCAGCTCAAGCTCCAGGTTGCCGCGGGCTCGGCCACGCCGTCGCCCCCGATCGGCCCGGCGCTTGGTCAGCGCGGCATCAACATCATGGAATTCTGCAAGGCGTTCAACGCGCAGACCCAGGAGCTCGAGAAGGGATCGCCGATCCCGGTCGTCATCACCTACTACCAGGACAAGTCGTTCACCTTCGTCATGAAGACGCCGCCGGTGAGCTACTTCCTGAAGAAGGCAGCCAACCTGAAGTCGGGCTCCAAGGAGCCGGGCAAGGTCAAGGCCGGCACGATCAGCCGCGACAAGGTGCGCGCGATCGCAGAGCAGAAGATGAAGGACCTGAACGCAAACGACGTCGAGGCGGCCATGCGCATGGTCGAGGGTTCCGCCCGCTCGATGGGCCTGGAAGTGGTGGGCTAAGATCATGGCAAAGATTGCAAAGCGTATTGCCAAGAGCCGCGAAGGCATCGATCCGAACAAGGCTTACGCCCTCTCCGAGGCGCTGCAGCTGCTCAAGGACCGGTCCAAGGTGAAGTTCGACGAGACCGTCGAGATATCGATGAACCTCGGCGTCGATCCGCGCCATGCCGACCAGATGGTCCGCGGCGTGGTCAACCTGCCGAACGGCACCGGCCGCTCGGTGCGCGTCGCGGTGTTTGCCCGTGGCGACAAGGCCGAGGAAGCCAAGGCCGCCGGCGCCGATATCGTTGGCGCCGAGGATCTTGTCGACATCGTCCAGAAGGGCACGATCGATTTCGATCGCTGCATCGCCACGCCGGACATGATGCCGCTGGTCGGTCGTCTGGGCAAGGTTCTCGGCCCGCGCGGCATGATGCCGAACCCGAAGGTCGGCACCGTGACCACCGATGTGGCCGCGGCCGTCAAGGCTTCGAAGGGCGGCGCCGTCGAGTTCCGCGTCGAGAAGGCCGGCATCGTCCAGGCCGGCGTCGGCAAGGTCTCGTTCGACGTCAAGGCGCTGGAAGAAAATGTCCGCGCCTTCGCCGATGCGGTGACCAGGGCCAAGCCCGCGGGCGCCAAGGGCAACTACGTCAAGAAGGTGTCGGTCACCTCGACGATGGGCCCCGGCCTCAAGCTCGACATCGCGACGCTCGCCGCGTCGTAAGTGTCATCTGATCGGCTAGGCCGATCGCAAAAGAATCCCGGACCGCCGATCCGTCGGCGGCCCGGTACCCCGGAAGCCGAAAGGTTTCCGGATATCCTGTCCGAGATTGCAGGCGGCCCAAAAGCCTTAATTCACTTGGGCCTGCATGAGACGGGTGAAGACCCGACAATGGAGCCAAGCTCCAATGAAAGGTTCGAACCGTGTTTGCCTTTTGTCTGCGCACTATCCGGCATGCCGGCTGGTGTGGCGAAAGGGGGCAGGATCCTCGAGCGTCGTTCGGGAGATCCGTACTGGATGGCCCGGCCGGCAAAAGGCAACCCGACGCCTGACCTCGTTAATGGGGCAGGGGTCAACTGGAGATAGGCAGTGGACAGAGCGGAAAAACGCGAACTCGTCACGGGCCTGAATGATGCGTTTTCAAGCGCTGGTTCAGTCGTCGTGGCCCACTACGCCGGTATCACCGTCGCGCAAATGAACGACCTCCGGTCGAAGATGCGCGCCGCCGGTGGCACCGTCAAAGTCGCGAAGAACCGTCTCGCCAAGATCGCTCTTCAGGGCACGGACTCCGCATCGATCATCGATCTGTTCAAGGGACAGACGCTGGTCGCTTATTCGGAGGATCCGATTGCGGCGCCGAAGGTCGCGTCCGATTTCGCCAAGGGGAATGACAAGTTGATCATTCTCGGTGGCGCGATGGGTACGACCTCGCTCGACGCCGACGGTGTGAAGGCACTCGCCACACTACCGTCGCTCGACGAGCTGCGCGCCAGGCTGGTTGGCATGATCGCCACGCCGGCTACCCGGATCGCCCAGATCGTCAATGCGCCCGCGGCTTCGGTCGCGCGTGTCATCGGCGCTTACGCCCGGAAGGACGAGGCGGCATGAGGCCGTTCCTCGCTGTCAACAACACACGTTCGAACCTAGTGAAGGAATACAAAAATGGCTGATCTCGCAAAGATCGTAGACGACCTTTCGAAGCTGACCGTCCTCGAGGCGGCCGAGCTGTCGAAGCTCCTGGAAGAGAAGTGGGGCGTTTCGGCTGCCGCTCCGGTGGCGGTTGCCGCTGCTGGCGGCGCTGGTGCCGCTGCCGCTGCTCCGGCTGAAGAGAAGACGGAATTCGACGTCGTTCTCGCCGATGCCGGCGCCCAGAAGATCAACGTCATCAAGGAAGTCCGCGCCATCACGGGCCTTGGCCTCAAGGAAGCCAAGGACCTGGTCGAAGCGGCTCCGAAGCCGGTCAAGGAAGGCGTTTCCAAGGCCGACGCCGACAAGTTCAAGGCTCAGCTGGAAGCAGCTGGCGCCAAGGTCGAGCTGAAGTAAGCCTGTTAGGCGAGGGCGGACGGTCTCGCGCCGTCCGCCCCCTCCCTTGACGAAGGGAGGGTTCTGTTGCGCGAGGCGTTTGAAAACCTCTTTCCTGAGGGCCGAAAAGCGGCCTTCCGGAAACGGGTTTTCTCCCGTTTTAGCCGGTAGCCGCCAAACCATTGGCAGGGCGGCCGGAAAAACAGATAGGGGCAGCCGCCAAGGCCGCCCGTTGGTGCAAGGCGAGCCGCGGCGAGGTTCGTCCCGAGTTTATAGCTAAGGAGCGACGATGGCCCAGACCCAGACTTTCAATGGCCGCAGACGCGTACGCAAGTTCTTCGGAAAGATCCCGGAAGTTGCGGAGATGCCGAACCTCATCGAGGTTCAGAAGGCATCCTATGACCAGTTCCTGATGGTGGACGAGCCCAAGGGCGGCCGTCCGGACGAGGGGCTGCAGGCCGTTTTCAAGTCGGTCTTCCCGATCTCCGACTTTTCCGGCTCCTCGATGCTGGAGTTCGTGAAGTACGAGTTCGAGGCACCGAAATTCGACGTTGACGAGTGCCGTCAGCGCGACCTGACCTATGCTGCCCCGCTGAAGGTGACGCTGCGCCTCATCGTGTTCGATATCGACGAGGATACCGGCGCCAAGTCGATCAAGGACATCAAGGAGCAGGACGTCTACATGGGCGACATGCCGCTCATGACGTCGAACGGCACCTTCATCGTCAACGGCACCGAGCGCGTCATCGTCTCGCAGATGCACCGTTCGCCGGGCGTCTTCTTCGACCATGACAAGGGCAAGTCGCACTCGTCGGGCAAGCTTCTGTTTGCCGCGCGCGTCATTCCCTATCGCGGCTCGTGGCTCGACATCGAGTTCGATAGCAAGGACGTCGTGCACGCCCGCATCGATCGTCGCCGCAAGATTCCGGTGACGTCGCTCTTGATGGCGCTCGGCATGGACGGCGAGGAGATCCTGTCGACCTTCTACAACAAGATCACCTACAAGCGCGCCGGCGACCACTGGCGCATTCCGTTCAACGTCGAGCGTTTCCGCGGCCTCAAGGCCGTCGGCGACCTGGTCGATGCCGACACCGGCGAGATTGTGGTCGAACAAGGCAAGAAGATCACCGCCCGCCAGGCTCGCCAGCTCGGCGAGAAGGGTCTCAAGGCCATCAAGGCGACCGACGAGGACCTGCTCGGCAACTACCTTGCCGAGGACATTGTCAACTACGCCACCGGCGAGATCTTCCTCGAAGCCGGCGACGAGATCGACGACAAGACGCTGAAGGTGCTGCTCGGCACCGGCGAGGACGAGATCCAGATCCTGGACATCGACCACGTCAACGTCGGCGCCTACATCCGCAACACGCTCAACGTCGACAAGAACGAGAGCCGCCAGGACGCGCTGTTCGACATCTATCGCGTCATGCGCCCGGGCGAGCCGCCGACGCTCGAGACCGCCGAAGCCATGTTCAACTCGCTGTTCTTCGACAGCGAGCGCTACGACCTGTCGGCTGTCGGCCGCGTCAAGATGAACATGCGCCTCGAGCTCAAGGCCGAGGACACCGTGCGCGTGCTGCGCAAGGACGATATCCTGGCCGTGGTCAAGACGCTGGTCGAACTCCGCGACGGCAAGGGCGAGATCGACGACATCGACAATCTCGGCAACCGCCGCGTGCGTTCGGTCGGCGAGTTGATGGAGAACCAGTACCGTGTCGGCCTGCTGCGCATGGAGCGCGCGATCAAGGAGCGCATGTCCTCGATCGAGATCGACACGGTCATGCCGCAGGACCTGATCAACGCCAAGCCGGCGGCCGCCGCCGTGCGCGAGTTCTTCGGTTCCTCGCAGCTGTCGCAGTTCATGGACCAGACCAACCCGCTGTCGGAGATCACCCACAAGCGCCGCCTGTCGGCGCTTGGACCGGGCGGTCTGACCCGCGAGCGCGCCGGCTTCGAGGTGCGCGATGTGCACCCGACGCATTACGGCCGCATCTGCCCGATCGAAACGCCGGAAGGCCCGAATATCGGTCTGATCAACTCGCTGGCCACTTTCGCGCGCGTCAACAAGTACGGCTTCATCGAAAGCCCGTACCGCAAGATCGTGGGCGGCAAGCTGACCAACGAGGTTGTCTACCTGTCGGCGATGGAGGAGGCCAAGCACTATGTCGCGCAGGCCAACGCCGAGCTCGACAAGAATGGCAGCTTCGTCGACGAGTTCGTCATTTGCCGTAACGCCGGCGAAGTGATGATGGCGCCGCGCGAGAACGTCGACCTGATGGACGTCTCGCCGAAGCAGATGGTGTCGGTCGCGGCAGCGCTCATCCCGTTCCTCGAGAACGACGACGCCAACCGCGCGCTGATGGGCTCGAACATGCAGCGTCAGGCCGTGCCGCTGGTGCGCGCCGAGGCGCCGTTCGTCGGCACCGGCATGGAGCCGGTCGTCGCCCGTGACTCGGGCGCGGCCATCGGCGCCCGCCGCGGCGGCGTGGTCGACCAGGTCGACGCGACCCGTATCGTCATCCGCGCCACGGAAGATCTCGACCCCGGCAAGTCCGGCGTCGATATCTACCGGCTGATGAAGTTCCAGCGTTCGAACCAGAACACCTGCATCAACCAGCGTCCGCTGGTGCGCATGGGCGACCGCGTCAACAAGGGCGACATCATTGCCGACGGTCCCTCGACCGAGCTCGGCGATCTGGCGCTCGGCCGCAACGTGCTGGTCGCGTTCATGCCGTGGAACGGCTACAACTACGAGGACTCGATCCTGCTCTCCGAGCGCATCGTGGCCGATGACGTCTTCACCTCGATCCACATCGAGGAGTTCGAGGTCATGGCGCGCGACACCAAGCTCGGGCCGGAGGAAATCACGCGCGACATTCCGAACGTTTCGGAAGAGGCGCTGAAGAACCTCGACGAGGCCGGCATCGTCTATATCGGTGCCGAGGTGCAGCCGGGCGACATCCTGGTCGGCAAGATCACGCCGAAGGGCGAAAGCCCGATGACGCCGGAAGAAAAGTTGCTCCGCGCCATCTTCGGCGAAAAGGCCTCGGACGTCCGCGACACCTCCATGCGCATGCCTCCGGGCACCTTCGGCACGGTCGTCGAAGTGCGCGTCTTCAACCGCCACGGCGTGGAGAAGGACGAGCGCGCGATGGCGATCGAGCGCGAGGAGATCGAGCGTCTGGCCAAGGACCGCGACGACGAACAGGCGATCCTCGACCGCAACGTCTATGCGCGTCTTTCCGACGTGCTGGTCGGGAAGGAAGCGATCGCCGGACCGAAGGGCTTCAAGAAGGGCTCGAAGCTGTCGAAGGACACGCTCGACGAGTATCCGCGTTCGCAGTGGTGGCAGTTCGCCGTGGAGAACGAGAAGCTCCAGGGCGAGCTCGAGGCTCTGCGCGGCCAGTATGACGAGTCCAAGAAGGCGCTCGAGCAGCGTTTCATGGACAAGGTCGAGAAGGTGCAGCGCGGCGACGAAATGCCTCCGGGCGTCATGAAGATGGTCAAGGTCTTCGTGGCGGTGAAGCGCAAGATGCAGCCGGGCGACAAGATGGCCGGCCGTCACGGCAACAAGGGTGTCGTGTCGCGCATCGTTCCGGTCGAGGACATGCCTTTCCTCGAGGACGGCACGCATGCCGATATCGTGCTCAACCCGCTGGGTGTGCCGAGCCGCATGAATGTCGGCCAGATCCTGGAAACGCATCTGGGCTGGGCTTGCGCAGGCATGGGCAGGAAGATCGGCGAGCTGATCGACGCGTATAAGGGCGGCGGCGATATCAAGCCGCTGCGCAAGACGCTGGAAAGCTTCATGCCGGCCAACGACCGCAACGAGCCGATCCGCGAGTATGACGACGAGAGCATCGTTCGCCTGAGCGAGCAGATGCGCCGCGGCGTCTCCATCGCGACACCGGTGTTCGACGGCGCGCATGAGGCCGACATCAACACCATGCTGGAGCAGGCAGGCCTGCACACCAGCGGTCAGTCGCAGCTCTATGACGGCCGCACCGGCGAGCCGTTCGATCGCAAGGTGACGATGGGCTACATCTATATGCTCAAGCTGCATCACCTGGTGGACGACAAGATCCACGCGCGTTCGATCGGTCCTTACTCGCTCGTCACCCAGCAGCCGCTGGGCGGCAAGGCGCAGTTCGGCGGCCAGCGCTTCGGCGAAATGGAGGTCTGGGCGCTCGAAGCCTACGGCGCCGCCTACACGCTGCAGGAAATGCTGACGGTGAAGTCGGACGACGTCGCCGGCCGCACCAAGGTCTACGAGGCGATCGTGCGCGGCGACGACACGTTCGAGGCAGGCATTCCGGAGAGCTTCAACGTTCTCGTCAAGGAAATGCGCTCGCTGGGCCTCAATGTGGAGCTGGAGAATACCCAGGTCGAAGAGACCCCGACGCGTCTGCCCGACGCAGCCGAGTAAAGCCTACGGCGCGCCGCTCTAGGATGCGGCGCGCCCTTCAAATTTTTCGGTCGGGCAACCGGCCAGTCTGCGGACATTTCGTCCGCGATCGATGCAAGGGGTTATCGAGGACCCCGAAAAGGAGAACGGCATGAACCAAGAGGTCATGAATCTCTTCAACCCGCAGGCGCCTGCGCAGGTGTTCGATTCCATCCGGATCTCGCTTGCCAGCCCAGAGAAGATTCTGTCCTGGTCGTTCGGCGAGATCAAGAAGCCGGAGACCATCAACTACCGCACCTTCAAGCCGGAGCGTGACGGCCTGTTCTGCGCGCGCATTTTTGGCCCGATCAAGGACTATGAGTGCCTGTGCGGCAAGTACAAGCGCATGAAGTACAAGGGCGTCATCTGCGAAAAGTGCGGCGTCGAAGTCACGTTGTCGCGCGTTCGCCGCGAGCGCATGGGCCATATCGAGCTCGCCGCGCCCGTCGCCCATATCTGGTTCCTGAAGTCGCTGCCTTCGCGCATCGGCACACTGCTCGACATGACGCTCAAGGATATCGAGCGTGTGCTCTACTTCGAGAACTACATCGTCACCGAGCCCGGCCTCACCGCGCTGAAGGAGAACCAGCTCCTCAGCGAGGAAGAGTACATGCTTGCCGTCGACGAGTATGGCGAGGACTCTTTCACCGCCATGATCGGCGCCGAGGCCATCCATGACCTTCTGGCCGGCATGGACCTGGAGAAGATCGCCGGCGACCTGCGTTCGGAGCTGGCGTCGACCACCTCCGAGCTCAAGCAGAAGAAGTATCTGAAGCGGCTCAAGGTCGTGGAGAACTTCATGGAATCCGGCAACCGTCCGGAATGGATGATCATGAAGGTGGTTCCGGTGATCCCGCCGGACCTGCGTCCGCTCGTCCCGCTGGACGGCGGTCGCTTCGCCACGTCCGACCTCAACGATCTCTATCGCCGCGTCATCAACCGCAACAACCGCCTGAAGCGGCTGATCGAGTTGCGCGCGCCCGGCATCATCGTGCGCAATGAAAAGCGCATGCTGCAGGAAGCCGTCGACGCGTTGTTCGACAACGGTCGTCGCGGCCGCGTCATCACCGGCGCGAACAAGCGTCCGCTGAAGTCGCTGTCCGATATGCTCAAGGGCAAGCAGGGCCGGTTCCGTCAGAACCTGCTCGGCAAGCGCGTCGACTATTCCGGCCGCTCGGTCATCGTGACCGGTCCGGAGCTGAAGCTGCATCAGTGCGGCCTGCCGAAGAAGATGGCGCTCGAGCTGTTCAAGCCCTTCATCTACGCCCGCCTCGACGCCAAGGGTTTCTCCTCGACCGTCAAGCAGGCGAAGAAGCTGGTCGAGAAGGAACGTCCGGAGGTCTGGGATATCCTCGACGAGGTCATCCGCGAGCATCCGGTGCTCCTGAACCGCGCGCCGACGCTGCACCGCCTCGGCATCCAGGCGTTCGAGCCGATCCTGATTGAAGGCAAGGCGATCCAGCTGCATCCGCTGGTCTGCACCGCCTTCAACGCCGACTTCGACGGCGACCAGATGGCGGTCCACGTGCCGCTGTCCTTGGAAGCGCAGTTGGAAGCCCGCGTGCTGATGATGTCGACCAACAACATCCTGCACCCGGCCTCCGGCGCGCCGATCATCGTGCCGTCGCAGGACATGGTTCTCGGTCTCTACTATCTCTCGATCGTCAACCAGAACGAGCCGGGCGAAGGCATGGTGTTTGCCGACATGGGCGAGCTCCAGCATGCGCTGGAGACCAAGGCCGTGACGCTGCACGCCAAGATCAAGGGCCGCTTCCGCACCGTCGACGCCGAAGGCAAGACGGTGTCGAAGATCTACGACACCACGCCTGGCCGCATGATCATCGGCGAACTGCTGCCGAAGAACGTCAACGTGCCGTATGAGACCGCCAACCAGGAGATGACCAAGAAGAACATCTCCAAGATGATCGACACCGTCTACCGCCACTGCGGTCAGAAGGAGACGGTCATTTTCTGCGATCGCATCATGGCGCTCGGCTTCGCGCATGCCTGCCGCGCCGGCATCTCGTTCGGCAAGGACGACATGCTGATCCCGGATTCCAAGATCAAGCTGGTCTCGGAGACCGAGGCTTTGGCCAAGGAATACGAGCAGCAGTACAATGACGGCCTGATCACCCAGGGCGAGAAGTACAACAAGGTCGTCGACGCCTGGGCCAAGTGCTCGGAAAAGGTCGCCGACGAGATGATGGCCCGCATCAAGGCGGTGGAGTTCGAGGACAATGGCCGCCAGAAGCCGATGAACTCGATCTACATGATGTCGCATTCGGGTGCGCGCGGTTCGCCCACCCAGATGCGTCAGCTCGCCGGCATGCGTGGCCTGATGGCCAAGCCCTCGGGTGAAATCATCGAGACGCCGATCATCTCGAACTTCAAGGAAGGCCTCACCGTGCTCGAGTATTTCAACTCGACCCACGGCGCCCGCAAGGGTCTGGCCGACACCGCCTTGAAGACGGCGAATTCGGGTTACCTCACCCGCCGTCTCGTCGACGTGGCGCAGGACTGCATCGTCAACTCCGTGGATTGCGGCACCGACAAGGGCCTCACCATGCAGCCGATCGTCGATGCTGGTCAGGTCGTCGCTTCGGTCGGCCAGCGCGTGCTGGGCCGCACCGCGCTCGACGACATCAACCATCCGGTCTCCGGCGAATTGCTGGTCAAGGCCGGAACGCTGATGGATGAGCGCGACGTGGAGCAGATCGAAAAGGCCGGCGTGCAGTCGATCCGCATCCGTTCGGCGCTGACCTGCGAGGTCAGGACCGGCGTGTGCGCTGTCTGCTACGGTCGCGACCTTGCCCGCGGTACCCCTGTCAACCAGGGCGAGGCCGTCGGCGTCATCGCGGCGCAGTCGATCGGCGAGCCGGGCACCCAGCTCACCATGCGTACCTTCCACATGGGCGGTACGGCGCAGGTGGTGGATAGCTCGTTCCTTGAAGCCTCCTATGAGGGCAAGGTGCAGATCCGCAACCGCAACGTGGTGCGCAACTCGGAAGGCCAGCAGATGGTCATGGGCCGCAACATGGCGGTGCTCATCCTCGATGAGACCGGCAAGGAGCGCGCCACGCACCGCGTCGCCTATGGTTCGCGTATCTTCGTGGACGATGGCGACAAGGTTAAGCGCGGCCAGCGTATCGCCGAGTGGGATCCCTATACCCGCCCGATCCTCACCGAAATCGAGGGCAGGGTGGCGTTCGAGGATCTGGTCGACGGCATCTCCGTGCAGGAAACGGCCGACGAGTCGACCGGTATCACCAAGCGTGAGGTCATCGACTGGCGTTCGACGCCGCGCGGCAGCGACCTGAAGCCCGCGATCGTCATCCAGGACGCCAAGGGCAAGGTCGGCAAGCTGTCGAAGGGCGGCGATGCACGCTTCCTGCTCTCGGTCGAGGCCATCCTCTCGGTCGAGCCGGGCGCGCATGTCCGTCCGGGCGACGTGCTTGCGCGTATCCCGATGGAAAGCGCCAAGACCAAGGACATCACCGGCGGTCTGCCGCGTGTTGCGGAATTGTTCGAGGCCCGCCGTCCGAAGGATCACGCCATCATCGCCGAGATCGATGGCACGATCCGCTTCGGCCGCGACTACAAGAACAAGCGCCGCATCATCATCGAGCCGCATGACTCGACGCTCGAGCCGGTGGAGTACCTGATCCCGAAGGGCAAGCCGTTCCATCTTCAGGACGGCGACGTCATCGAGAAGGGCGACTACATCCTCGACGGCAACCCGGCGCCGCACGACATCCTGGCGATCAAGGGCGTGGAGGCGCTTGCCTCCTACCTCGTCAACGAGATCCAGGAGGTCTACCGTCTGCAGGGCGTGTCGATCAACGACAAGCACATCGAGGTGATCGTTCGCCAGATGCTGCAGAAGGTCGAGATCACCACGCAGGGCGACTCGACCTACATTCCGGGCGACCACGTCGACGTGATCGAACTGGAAGAGGTCAACGAGCGCCTGATCGAGGACGGCAAGAAGCCGGCCGAAGGTCAGCCGGTGCTGCTCGGCATCACCAAGGCCTCGCTGCAGACGCCGTCCTTCATCTCGGCCGCTTCCTTCCAGGAGACGACCAGGGTGCTCACCGAGGCCGCGGTTGCCGGCAAGACCGACATGCTGCAGGGCCTCAAGGAAAACGTCATCGTCGGCCGCCTGATCCCGGCCGGCACGGGCGGTACGATGAGCCAAATCCGGCGCATCGCAACCTCGCGCGACGAGCTCATCATCGACGAGCGCCGCAAGGCCTCCGGTGTCGAGGTCGCCGACCCGATGCTGACCGACATGGTCAACGCCGCGCAGTGAGCGGCTTGACATGAGAAACGATAAGAAGGGGCCCACGTGGCCCCTTCTTGCATTTCAAGAGCATGATCCCGAAAAGTGACACCGGTTTTCGGAAGAGATCATAATCGAATAAAGAGACCAGATCAGTATGACGGTTCTATTAGAGCAATTCCAGGAAAAGTGTGAGCGGTTTTCCGTCCGGAATTGCGTAGAAACAAAGAGATAGAGCGGTTCGCCGTTTCCGTGAAACGGTGAAACGCGCTAGCCGTCATCCTGATCTGGCTTCACGAACGAGGAAGAATTATGAGCAGCAAGACTTGGACGGCTGTCGACGACTACATCGTTTCCTCTCTTTTCGAAGCGGATCCCGTCCTGGATGCGGTGCTTAAGGCCAACCGCGATCAGGGCCTGCCCGCGATCGACGTGTCGGCCGCGCAGGGCAAGCTGCTGTCGCTGTTGGTGCGCATCCGCGGCGCGAAGAAGGTGCTGGAGATCGGCACGCTCGGCGGCTACTCGACCATCTGGATGGCGAGGGGATTGCCGGCGGACGGCAAGGTCGTGACGCTGGAGCTCGATCCGCACCACGCCAAGGTCGCGCGCTCGAATTTCGAGCGGGCAGGGGTTTCCGACAGGGTCGACCTGCGCGTGGGGCCTGCGCTGCAGTCGCTTGGCAAGCTGGCGGACGAAGATGCCGGACCGTTCGACCTCATCTTCATCGATGCCGACAAGCCGAACAACCCGAACTATCTGATCCGGGCCATGAAGCTGTCGCGCCCAGGCACCGTCATCGTCTGCGACAACGTCATCCGCGACGGCGCGGTCGTGAAAAAGAACAGCGGCGACGCCAATGTCGAAGGCGCTCGCGCCGCGTTTTCGTTCATCGGCGGCGAGAAGCGGCTGGACGGCACCGCCATCCAGACCGTAGGCGCCAAGGGCTATGACGGCTTCGCCATTGCGATCGTCGAGTGAGGATGCCGTTGGCCTCGGCGCGTTGCCGCCGCCTCAGTCGAAGAACGCCTCGACCACGTTGCGCTTGCCGAGCATGAAGGCGTCGGCGACGTGCTGCAGCGGCGCGAGGTCGACATCCGAAGTGCCGGCGCGAACGATCTCGGCGAAGCGCTTGTAAAGCATCGGATATTCGGCCTCGGGCTCGTCGTGGACGACCTTGCCGTCGACAGCGAGCTTAGCGCCGCCGCCCGACAGCACCATCTTGCCCTTGTCGGTCTCGGCGACGATGTCCCAGCTCTGCGGGCCAGTCTGAAGCCAGTCGAGCTCCATCGTCACAGGCAGGCCATTGGACGTGCGGAAGGCGACATGGGCCGCGACCGGTGCCGCGCGGTTCTCCGGAAAATCGAGCACGGCCGAGGTGATGAACATAGCAGGCAGGATGTGGGTGGCGATCGACAGCGCGTTGATGCCCGGATCGAACACGCCGAAGCCGCCGGGTTCCCAGATCCATTCCTGGTTCGGGTGCCAGCGGCGCACGTCTTCCTTCCAATTGATGGCGGCCGAAGTCAGTCTGGCCGAGGCAAGGAATGCGCGCGCGGCCTCCACCGCCGGCGCATAGCGCGAATGCCAACTGGCGAAGAGCGAGACGCCGTTCTCTTCGGCAAGCGCCTTGAGGTGTTCGACTTCGCTGACCGTGGCGCCCGGCGGCTTTTCGAGGAACACATGCTTTTTCGCCTCCAGCGCGGTGCGCGCGGCGTCGTAACGGTACTGCGGCGGCATGCAGAGCGAGACCGCCTCGAGGCCGGGTTCGGCCGCAAGCATGGCTTCGATCGTTGGATAGTTCGGGATCCCGTCGACTTTGCCGTGGCGGCTGGCCGCTGCGGCGAGCTGAAAGTCGCCATCCTTGGCGACCGCCGGCAAATGCTGGTCGCGCACGATCTTGCCCACGCCGACGATGCCGAGCTTGATGGGACTGCTGGTCATGGAAACTCCAAGGAATGAAAGTGTGTCTAGGCAGGACAGATTTGTCCGGCGGGTCTGGGAAATATGACGGCTGGCCGCGCTTTTCAGATCGGCTCTTCAAAGGTGACGATCGAAACTTCGCCCTCCAGTGCGCCCTGATAGGCCGACAGATGCGGCTCCTCGTCGGGCTCGCCCTCCATGTCACCGATCTGGTCGAGTTCGGCCTCGGCGTAACCTTCCGCGGCGAGCGATTCGAGCGCGCGGCGCACGGCAGAATCATCGTCAGGCGCCACCAGCATCACATGCACGCCCTCCGGCTTGCCGCCTTTCTTCTTCCAGACCCGCCCGGTGATGATCGTGACCGGCCGTTCTTCATTGTCGTTCACGGCTGATTCCTCGTTTCCCCGGAGATTGTCCGGTGCAAGCCGCCTTTTGGCACGAAGCAAGGGCACAGGACAGCGCAAAGCCGGTCACTTTCTTCCTCGCTCTTGAAAAAAGACGCAAGAAAATTACATCCGTTTTTCGCATGGCTGCCCAGCTTTGGGTTGGACGCAATATTTGCCGCGCCGGGGTTGACGGACCCTGGGGTTGCGAGTAGAAGCCGCGACGTCAGAACCGATGTGAGGCTCTCCTGTCCGAAGCGACACGCTTTGGAGTTTGCCTCAAACAGGGTTCGTTTTACGAGCGAAAAGACATTTCCGGCGCGCATGAAGCGGCTTCCGCTTCCTCTGCAATTTGTTCGGGCAGGACCGCGAAGCGCGGTGTGTTGCCCGAATTTGCGTATGGGAATGACGCTTTGAGCGGCCCTGACAGGGCAGACACGGAATTGAGAGACAAGAGGGTTTAATGCCTACCGTCAACCAGCTGATCCGCAAGCCGCGCCTGGCGCCGGTAAAGCGTAACAAGGTCCCGGCCATGCAGCAGAACCCGCAGAAGCGGGGTGTCTGCACGCGCGTCTACACCACGACGCCGAAGAAGCCGAACTCGGCGCTGCGCAAGGTGGCCAAGATTCGCCTGACCAACGGCTTTGAAGTGATCGGCTACATCCCCGGCGAAGGCCACAACCTTCAGGAGCACTCGGTGGTCATGATCCGCGGCGGTCGCGTCAAGGATCTGCCGGGCGTCCGCTACCACATCATCCGCGGCGTGCTCGACACGCAGGGTGTGAAGAACCGCAAGCAGCGTCGTTCGAAATACGGCGCCAAGCGTCCGAAGTAAGGGTTTCCCATGTCCCGTCGTCACAGTGCAGAAAAGCGTGAGATCAATCCGGACCCCAAGTTCGGCGATCTGATTGTCACCAAGTTCATGAACGCCGTCATGTATGACGGCAAGAAGTCGGTTGCCGAGACCATCGTCTATGGCGCGCTGGACCAGGTCCAGGCCAAGACCAAGCAGGAGCCGGTCACCGTCTTCCATCAGGCGCTCGACAATGTCGCGCCGCATGTGGAAGTGCGCTCGCGTCGGGTCGGCGGCGCCACCTACCAGGTTCCGGTCGACGTGCGCCCCGAGCGCCGTCAGGCGCTGGCCATCCGCTGGCTGATCGCCGCGGCCCGCAACCGCAACGAGACCACCATGGTCGACCGCCTCTCGGGCGAGCTGATGGACGCGGCCAACAACCGCGGCACGGCCGTCAAGAAGCGTGAAGACACCCACAAGATGGCGGAAGCCAACCGCGCCTTCGCGCATTACCGCTGGTAACGCGAAAGAGACTGAGAGGCACCTCCCATGGCCCGCGAATACAAAATCGAAGACTACCGCAATTTCGGTATCATGGCGCATATCGACGCCGGCAAGACGACGACGACCGAGCGCGTCCTCTACTACACGGGCAAGTCGCACAAGATCGGCGAAGTCCATGACGGCGCTGCCACCATGGACTGGATGGAGCAGGAGCAGGAACGCGGCATCACCATCACGTCGGCCGCGACCACGACCTTCTGGAAGGGTCGCGATGGCAAGATGCGCCGCTTCAACATCATTGACACCCCCGGACACGTCGACTTCACCATCGAGGTCGAGCGTTCGCTGCGCGTGCTCGACGGCGCCATCGCGCTGCTCGACGCCAATGCCGGCGTGGAGCCGCAGACCGAGACCGTGTGGCGCCAGGCCGACAAGTACCACGTGCCGCGCATGATCTTCTGCAACAAGATGGACAAGATCGGCGCCGACTTCTACCGCTCCGAGGAAATGATCGCCTCGCGCCTCGGTGCGCAGGCCGTCGTCATGCAACTGCCGATCGGCGCCGAGACCGAGTTCAAGGGCGTCGTCGACCTCGTCGAGATGAACGCGCTCGTCTGGCGCGACGAGACCCTGGGCGCTGCCTGGGACGTTGTCGAGATCCCGGCCGACCTGAAGGAAAAGGCCGAGCAGTACCGCGAGAAGATGATCGAAGCCGCCGTCGAGATGGACGAGACCGCGCTCGAGAATTACCTCGAAGGCAAAATGCCGTCGAACGACGAGATCCGCGCGCTGATCCGCAAGGGCACCATCGCGGTCAAGTTCTACCCGATGTTCTGTGGCTCGGCCTTCAAGAACAAGGGCGTGCAGCCGCTGCTCGACGCCGTTGTCGAATACCTGCCGTCGCCGATCGACGTGCCGGCCATCAAGGGTGTCGACGCCAAGACCGACGCCGAGATCGAGCGTCATGCCGATGACAACGAGCCGCTGTCGATGCTGGCGTTCAAGATCATGAACGACCCGTTTGTCGGTTCGCTGACCTTTGCCCGCATCTATTCGGGCAAGCTCGCCAAGGGCACCTCGGTCGACAACACCGTGAAGGGCAAGAAGGAGCGCATCGGCCGCATGCTGCAGATGCATGCGAATTCGCGCGCCGACGTCGAAGAAGCTTACGCAGGCGACATCGTCGCCCTGGCTGGCCTCAAGGACACGACCACCGGCGACACGCTCTGCGATCCGCTGCACCCGGTCATCCTCGAGCGCATGGAATTCCCCGATCCGGTCATCCAGATCGCTATCGAGCCGAAGACCAAGAACGACCAGGAAAAGATGGGCCTCGCGCTGCATCGTCTGGCGGCCGAGGATCCGTCCTTCCGCGTCAAGACCGACGAGGAAAGCGGCCAAACCATCATCGCCGGCATGGGCGAGCTGCATCTTGACATCATCGTCGACCGCATGCGCCGCGAGTTCAAGGTCGAAGCCAATGTCGGCGCGCCGCAGGTGGCTTATCGCGAGACGATCACCCGCACCCACGAGCAGGACTACACGCACAAGAAGCAGACCGGCGGTACCGGCCAGTTCGCCCGCGTCAAGATCATATTCGAACCGAACACCGAGAGCGAAGAGTTCGTGTTCGAGTCCAAGATCGTCGGCGGTGCGGTTCCGAAAGAATACATCCCGGGCGTCGAGAAGGGCATCAACAGCGTCATGGGTTCCGGCCCGTTCGCCGGCTTCCCGATGATCGGTGTCAAGGCCACGCTGATCGACGGCGCCTTCCACGACGTCGACTCCTCGGTGCTGGCGTTCGAAATCGCCTCCCGCGCCTGCTTCAAGGAAGCCGCTCCGCGCCTCGGCGTGCAGTTGCTCGAGCCGATCATGAAGGTCGAGGTCGTGACGCCGGAAGATTACGTCGGCGGCGTCATCGGCGATCTCAACGGCCGTCGTGGTCAGATCCAGGGTCAGGAAGCGCGCGGCGTTGCCGTCGTCATCAACGCGATGGTGCCGCTCGCGAACATGTTCAAGTACGTCGACAATCTGCGTTCGATGTCGCAGGGCCGCGCCCAGTACACGATGCAGTTCGACCACTACGAGCCGGTTCCGACCGCGGTCGCCCAGGAAGTTCAGAAGAAATACGCGTAACTCGAGCGGGTTGCACGAAACCTTAATTCAAGGCCCGCACGGGCAGGCAGGAATGGAGAGATCACATGGCAAAAGGTAAATTCGAGCGCACCAAGCCGCATGTGAACATTGGCACGATCGGCCACGTCGATCATGGCAAGAC
>NZ_VFTW01000044.1:0-27860 GCF_006440815.1 Mesorhizobium sp. B2-8-3 | reverse complement strand
TCTCATCCTCCGATCTCGCTGGCGGAATCGAATCACGGAATGACCTTAGACAAAAGGGTTTTTCCGCAGCCTGTTAGAGCAATCCCAGGAAAAGTGCGAAACGGATTTCCGGCCGGAAGCGAAGAGTGAGGCAGGCCCGTTATCGAGGACCAGCCGGCCGCCACGCCGCGGCGCCCGCCGCAACCAGCATCAGTCCCGCGGCGATCAAGGCGCAGTTGGCGAAGCCGAGGGTCGTGTAGAGCGGGCCGAAGCCTGCGGTGCCGACAGTGACGGCAAGATAGGTGACCGCGCTGTTCAGACCCATGATGGTGCCGCGCCGCGCCGGATCGAGCGCGGTAAGGCGCATGACCAGCACGTTCAGCCCGAAATGGTTGGCGAGACCCCATACGCCTATCGACGCAAGCAGCAGGCCGAAGCCGGCGCTTGCCAAGGCGATGGCGACATAGACGGCGGCGACCAGCAGATAGGCGAACGGCATGACACGGCGCGCGCCGAGCCGGTCGATGACGCCATCGAGCAAAGCGGCCGCGCCGAAGCCGAGACCGTAGGCGACGGCGGCCAGGCCGTTGGCGCTGACCGGCTCGCCGAGGGCTTCATGAAGATGGTCGCCGAGATAGCCGTAGACGCCGTAGAAGGCGGTCATAAAGGCGCCGCAGGCAATGAGCAGCGGCAGGATGCCGGGAACGGCGAGCGCGCCCAGCGGCGACGGCGCCGGACCGCTTTTCCTGACGTCATGCAGCGAACTCAACGCCAGGCCAGCAACGGCCGCTCCCGCCAGCAGCGCGACGGCCGCGAAGACGGCGCGCCAATGGATGAGATCGGCGATCACGGCCGACAGCGAGACACCGGCGACCATGGAGAGCGTCCAGCCGGTCAGCACCACCCCAATGGTGCCGCTTTCGCGGCCGGGCGGCGCGATCGCGGCCGAGCTGGCATAGATCGCCGGCATGGCGATGCCGGCGGCGATGCCGGCAACGAGCTGCGCGGCCACCAGCATCGTCACCGTCGGCGCCAAAGCACTGGCGACGAGCGCCAGAGCCAGCAGCAGCAATGCGCCCTGCAGCATGCGGCGCGCACCGATCCGGTCGATGTAGCGGGCAAGGAAGAGCGCGCTGGCCGACGTGCCGAGGCCGAAGGCGGCGGCAGCCGTCATCACCGCCGGCACGCTTGCGCCGAACGACGCCGCGACGGCGGGCGCGATCGGTCCCAGAACCAGGGAATTGGAGCCGATGACGGCGATGCAGCCGGTCAGCAGATAGGCGGCGGCCGGTATCGGCGCCCGAGGCGCGTGGGTCATAATTGCAGATTGATTGGTGTTCGACATATCTCCATAATGGCCGAATTGAATTCCGCATCAATGGAGAATTTCCATATGGACGCAGAAACAGATGACATTCAGCGGAACAAGCATCCGGTCCGCGAGATCGACCCGATCGACCGAAAGATATTAGGCGTTCTGGTCGAGGACGCGACCATCAGCTATGCCGATCTGGGCGAGCGCGTCGGCCTGTCGCCGCCGGCGGCGCATGAGCGGGTCAAGCGATTGAAGCGCAGCGGGGCCATCCGCGCCACCTCGGCGATCATCGATCCGAGGGCGGTGAAGAAGCCGCTGCTGGCCTTCGTGCATATCGACACAAGGGGCTGGGGCAAGACGCCGGAACTGATGGCGGTCTCCAAATATCCGGAAGTCGAGGAAATCCACACGGTCGCCGGCGACACCTGCATGCTGCTCAAGGTGCGCACCGAGGACACGCGGGCGCTGGAAGGCTTGCTGGCCCGCCTCTACGACACGCCCGGCGTCACCTCGACACGCAGCTATGTCGTGCTGTCGACCTATCTCGAGCGGCCGGTGCAGCCCGAGATCACGAGCGAATGGCCGGCGCCGAAGCATATGGCGACACCGGTTTATTAAGTCGCCGCGATCTGGTGGCGCCTGGAACGCGCCAGCAGATAGAACGCCGCGACATGCGTGATCATCAGCAGCGGCACGTAGAGGATCGGGATCGCATAGGTCGCGCCCAACTGTCCGGCATGGCCAGGAAGGTCGAGCACGGTGCCGAGATAGTAGTCGCCGACAAGGTCCACCACGCCCGCGACGTTGAAGGCGACGACCAACGGCCAGAAGATCGCAGGCCTCGCCACCGCGAGCAGCGCCAGCATGGCGAGCAGACCGGTGGCGAAGTCGCCATAGGCGGCGAAGCTTGCGAAGTCAGGAGCAAGGTCGGGACCGACCACGCCCGGGATGAGGAAGACGAGGCCGAAGAAGCGGAAGCTGTGCAGCGTTGCTATCGCGCGCTGCGCCTCTATCGGCTCCATCGACCTCAGCCTTGGCCAGATATAGGCGACGAAGCAAAGCAGCCACGGCACGTAGCCAAGCGCGAGGTGGATGTTGAAGATCATCGCTGGTGACATCTTCGCCTCCTTCAGTGTTGGTTTTTCGCAATTCCGGACGGAAGGCTACGGCCAAGCCGCCGAGCCTGACCGCCGAACGATTTTCCTGGAATTGCTCAATTGACCGGAACGGCTTCAAACACAGCCGTCAGAATGCCCAGACGTCCCTCCATGAGATTGCGTCCGAGATTGGTGGCGAATTCGGCGAAACCCTGGCCCATGACGACCCCGAGATTGAGCGAAGGCGGCGGGCCGGAGGCACGGAGCTCGGCGAACCAGGCCTTGGCGGCAGCCGTGTCGTCACGGCGGACGAGCGTGCCGAAGCCGGCGGCTTCGATCGCTTCGCAGGTCTCCTCGGCCGTCAACAGGAAGCTTTCGCCCGGCGTCTTCGCCCAGGGCACTGGATAGAGCGGATCGCCACCATTCAGCACGACGTCGAATGTCGCGAATTTTCCGCCCGGCTTCAAAACGCGCCTGACCTCGCGGTAGAGCAACGGCCGGTCGGCGATGTTCATCGCCACATGCTGCAAAAGCGCGGCGTCGAAACGGCCATCCTCGAAGGGAAGCGACAAAGCGCTACTGGCTTCGAACGACACTTGGCCGGCCTGCCCGGTTCGCGCTGTCAGATAGTGCGCGGCCTCGACGAAGGGTTCGCTGAGATCGACACCGGTCACCGCGCAGCCATATGTCGCCTCCAGGAAGCGAGCCGGCCCGCCGATGCCAGATCCGACGTCGAGCACCGACATGTCGGCGGTGATGACGGCAAGATCGGCGAGCTCCGCTGTCGCGGCCAGCCCGCGGGTGTGGAACTGATCGAGCGTGGCCAGTTGCTCGGGCTTCAGCCGCTGTTGCTCGGGTCCAAACACCGCCAGCGCGGTCTTCAACCGATCGGTCAGGCCGGTCGCGCGATAGTGATCGCGCACGCGATCGAGTTCATCGGTCATTGCCATTTCCCTTCAGGCTTCCAAAGTCACGCAAGAAATACGGCCGCTTTCTGCCGGCAACTATCCGCGGTAATGTCGATGGGTCATGAAGCAGAACTTCACAGTCAGACACGGCGCGCTCGATGGTGTCGAGGCGTTTTTGAGTGTGGCCAAGCACCGCAATTTCCGCAAGGCGGCGGTCGAGCTCGCCGTCACTCCGTCGGCGATCAGCCAGGCGATACGAACGCTCGAGGCGCGCCTAGGTGCTGCGCTCTTCGTCCGCACGACGCGCAGCGTCGGCCTGACGGAAGCAGGCGAGCGCTTTTTCGCGCGTGCCCGGCCCGCCTTCGAGGAACTGATCGCGGCAAGCGAGATCGCGCGCGGGATGGGCCAGCGGCCGGCGGGGCTCCTGCGCCTTTCGGTACCGCCGGCCGTGGTGCCGATGCTGCTGGAGCCGATGGTCGCCTCCTTCTGCCAGGCCTATCCCGAGATCGAGCTGGAGATCGTCGCCAGCGGCGAGCTCGCCGATCTCGCGGCCGAAGGATTCGACGCCGGCATCCGGATGGGCGATCTGATCGCGCCCGACATGGTCGCGGTCCGGCTGACGCCCTCCTTTCCGATGGTGGTGGTCGGCAGTCCCGATTATCTGCGCCGGCGCGCGGCGCCCGAGCGCATCGAGGACCTGCGCGACCATGCCTGCCTGCGCCTGCGCCGTTCGAACGGCTCGGTCGCGCCATGGTCCTTTGTCGACGGAAACAAGACGATAGAGGCGATCGTCTCGGGACCGTTGATCGCGCATGACTACCCCTCGCTGCTCGGCGCGGCGATCCAGGGTGTCGGGCTGGCGCAAGTGCCTGGCCCTATCGCCGAGGCGCCGATCGCCGACGGGCGCCTGCAGGCGTTGCTCAGCCGTTTCGCGGTGACCACGCCGGGCGTATTTCTCTATTACCCGGAAAGGCACCAGGTGCTGCCCAAGCTGCGCGCCTTCATCGACCATATCCGGCAGCCGGGCGCCGCTGACGTCCCCCGAAGCGATCGGGCAGGCGGTGGCAAAGCTGACGCTTCGAAGGCCCGTGAAGGCGGCTGAGCCAGGCAATAAGCCGCTCGACCGAACAGAGCGGCTTCGGCGATGCCGGCCGCATGCGCCGCGCCTTCATGAGGAGCTTCGGCCAACCACCGCAAGCGATCCAGTGTGCGACGGCGCGAAGGTAACGCTTCTAAACCCTTATCCTTTGTGCCACGCAAGCATTCTGCGGATCTCCTCGCGTTTTTCTTCCGACAGACCCGAGAGTAAGTCCTCGTCCAGGTATCCTTGCCGGATGAGAGTTGCGAAAACGACGGTCAGTTGCGAATAGCGATAGTCGAACGTCCGATCCAAATCGCGACGTTGCTCCTTCAGATAGTCCTCGACCTCCCACATCTCGGAGGGCGTGGTCGCGGCGTTCGCCCGTCTTTTGAATTCGGCCATGATGCTGGCCAGTGCCCTCTCAAGAGCCTTGTCATATGCGGCGCGGGCAACTTTCTTTTCGGAGGGCGACCAACTAAGCTCATTCAAGGTCATAGACATCTTCCAGGAAGAATCGTGCGGTGGATATTATCCTAACCGAGTCGCCTTGTGACCTGTTTTCCGCTTCGCCGCCGCACCTTGGCGGAACACCGCACATGGCGGCCATCATTCTGCGGAACGAGCCGCGATTAGTGATCGAATACGTTCTGCATCCGCCTGCGTGGCGGGATTGTAGACGATCATGCCGAGTTCCGGGCGGCCATCGACCGCAAAGACGGAGAACTCCAGCTCGATCAGCCCGATCTCGGGATGCCGCAGGCGCTTCACGCCCTCGCCGTGGGCCGGCACGATGTCGTTGTCGCGCCACAGCGCCTCGAATTCCGGACTGATCCGGCAAAGCTCTTCGACGAGTTGGGTGATTTCCGCGCCTGCACCCGCCCTCGTGGCATCCGCCCTGAACGATCCGACCACGAAGCGCGCGACACTCTCCCAATCGTCCTGCGCGTCGCGCACGCGCGAGTTGCCGAACATCAGGCGAAGGATGTTGCGCTGCTCGCGCGGCAGCTTGGAATAGTCGGTTAGCATCGCCGCGGCTGCACGGTTCCAGGCAACCACGTCCCATGTCGCGGTCTTGATGATCGCCGGGCTGGGGTCCAAAGCGTCAAGGACGCGTTGGAGGCGCGGCGTCACGCTGTCGACGTTTCTGTAGCGGACCTCCGGGGGCCGGCCGAGACCCAGCATGAACAGATGCTCGCGTTCGGGCTCGGTCAGCATCAGCCCGGTCGCGATGCGGTTGAGCACGTCCGCCGAGGGCGCGCCGCCCCGTCCCTGCTCCAACCAGGTGTACCAGGTCGGGCTGATAT
This sequence comes from Mesorhizobium sp. B2-8-3, assembly GCF_006440815.1. Classification (NCBI taxonomy): domain Bacteria; kingdom Pseudomonadati; phylum Pseudomonadota; class Alphaproteobacteria; order Hyphomicrobiales; family Phyllobacteriaceae; genus Mesorhizobium; species Mesorhizobium sp. B2-8-3. Next base: position 22,176 of record NZ_VFTW01000044.1, on the reverse strand, counting down.
TGGCGCGCTGTGCCACTTCTTCGCGGCGCAGCCCTTGGGTGCGCCGCCGCCCGGTGGCGAAACCGAAGGCGGCCGGATCGAGGCGCATGCGGCGGTCCCGTAGAAAGGTGCCCAGCTTGTTGGCCGTCTCGGCTGGCATTGCGATCCTGTTGGCCATTATACCATGATAAAGTCACTACTTTAACAGAATGATCTATAGCGCAAATAAGGCCTCCGAACAACAAGCGGAGATCTCCCATGCGTGTATTCCTCACCGGCGCTACCGGCTTCATCGGTTCCAGAATCGTGTCAGAGCTTCTCGCCGCGGGCCATCAGGTGCTCGGCCTGACCCGCTCCGAAGCCGGCGCGCAATCGCTTATCGCCGCAGGCGCCGAGCCCCATCGCGGCGACATCGAAGACCTCGACAGCCTGCGCGACGGCGCAGCGAAGTCGGATGCGGTGATCCACACCGCCTTCGATCACAATTTCTCGAATTTCGTCGCGAATTGCGAGAAGGACAAGCGCGTGATCGAAGCGCTGGGCGGGGCGCTCGCCGGGTCGGACCGGCTGCTCATCATCACGTCGGGCGTGGGCATGGGCTCTGCCGAACACGGACAGCCGGCGAGAGAAGACATCTTCAACACCGAACACCGCAATCCGCGTATCCTGTCCGAGCTTACCGGTGCGGCGATGGCTGAGAAGGGTGTCAAAGTATCGGTGGTGCGGCTGCCGCAGGTGCATGACACGGTGAAGCAGGGCCTGATCACCCCGCTGATTGCCCAGACACGCGCCAAGGGCGCCTCGGCCTATCTTGGCGAGGGCCGCAACCGGTGGTCGGCGGCGCATGTGCTCGACGTCGCGAAGCTCTACCGTCTGGCGCTGGACAGGCAGGAAGCCGGCGTGCGCTACAACGCCGTCGCCGAGGAAGGCATCGCCATGCGCGAGATCGCGGAAGTGATCGGCGCCGGCCTCGACGTGCCGGTGGTCTCGCTGTCGCAGGACAAGGCAGCGGACCATTTCGGATGGCTTGCCATGTTCGCCGGCCTCGACATGCCGGCGTCGAGCGAGTGGACGCGTGCGCATCTCGGCTGGCAGCCGTCCGGACCCGGCCTGATCGCCGATCTCGAACGGATGGATTATTCGCAGGCGGCCGCGGCCTAGCCCGGTCCTCCGGCGGTTCAGCGACCCGGCTGGACCGCCGTCTGCAGCAGGTGCGCTAGGCTGTCAGACTTTTCAACCTCGTCGGTGAGGTCGAGCCCGGACAGAAGGTCGACCAGATGGCTGTTCATCAGGGCGGCCGCGTCGGCGCTGTCGCCGGCTTCGGAGGAATACCGTCGGGGAACCCTACTTCCCGCAATAGTGGTCGTTGATGTCGTTCACCGCATTCGCGTCCGGTCCGACGCGGTGATACGCGCAGGCGCCCGCCGCCGTGTTGGTCATCTGCTGATCGTAATAGCGCGGCCCGCCAAACAGCGTCTCGATGATATCGTCGCTGGCCGGGACATAACGTTCCTGTTCGGTGACGCGGTGGCGATGTTCGCCAGCGGCAACCGGGCCGGCCATCGCGGCTGCCGCGGCAAGCGTGAGCGCGGCGATTGCAAAATGTTTCGTCATGGCAGCGACCTTCTGGCAATTTGGATCTGCAGCATATCCAAAATCGCCAGCAGAGCAAAAGTTCCCGTTTGCCCGCCGCCGACTTCAAGGCGAGCGAGGCTCAGCCTGTTGTGACATCGGCGTCCGATTTTTGCCTGCCGTATCGCCAATCGAAGAAAGATAACGGCAGTCGCGACGGCGGATTTTCGACAATGGCCGGCTCCGATGCCGGATATCCTGCATTCGTTCGGCCACCGCTCCCGAAGGCCAAGGAATAGCCAGATGACAGCCAGAGTGATCGTCCTCGACGCCAAGCCGCTTGGTACGGAAGACGTCGCCGAGATCGCGCGACGCAATGCCCGGCTCGTGCTCGGCGAGGAAGCCATGCGCCGCATCCGCGCCAGCCGCGCCCTCATCGAGCGTCTCACCCAGCTCGGCAAGCCGCTCTATGGCGTCACCACCGGGCTTGGCGCCTGTGTCGACACGCCGCTCGCCGAGGCCGACCTGATCGCCTTCCAGCACAGCGTGCCGCTCAGCCACTCGATGGGCGCCGGGCCGTCGCTGCCGACCGAGGCTGTGCGGGCGCTGATGGTCGCGCGCATCTGCGGCATGGCCGCGGGCGGCACGGGCACGTCGGAGGGCGTCGTCATGGGCCTGGTCGCGGCGCTCAACGCAGGCGTTCATCCGGTCATTCCGAGCTGGGGATCGGTGGGCGCCGCGGACCTTGCGCCGCTCGGTCATCTGGCCAGGGCGCTGCGCGGCGACGGCGAGAGCGAATATCAGGGCAGGATCATGCCATCGACCGAGGCGCTCAAGCTCGCCGGGCTCGAACCGCTCGACCTGCGCGAGAAGGACGGCCACGCCATCATCGTCGCCAACAGCCTTTCAACCGGAACGGCCTGTCTCGCCCTCGAGGAGATCGCATGCCTGATCGACTGGTCGCTGGCGGCGGTGGCGCTGAATTACGAGGCATTCCGCTCGTCCCTCAAGGCCATTGACGAGGATGCGCTGGCAGCGCGGCCGGCCTTCGGCCAAGTCGAGATCGGCACTCGGCTGCGGACGGAGCTTTCGGGCAGTGGGCTGTGGCAGGAGAACGCCGCGCGACGCTTGCAGGATCCGCTCAGCTTCCGTTGCGTGCCGCAGGTGTGGGGCGGCCTGCTGCACGCCTATGAGCAGGCGAAGCTGGCGACGGAGATCGAGCTTGGCCATTCGGGCGACAATCCCGTCATCCTGCCGGAGGCTGAGCGGGTCGTCTCCAACGGCAATTTCGACCTGACCGCTTTCACGCTGACCTGGGAAAATCTCGGCCAGGCGCTGGCGCATTGCGCCGTCGGCACCGCCAACCGCTCGATGAAGCTGATGTCGCCGACGGTGGCGGAGCTGCCCCGGTTCCTGTCGGCCAAGGGCGGCAGCCGCCAGGGATATGCGGAACTGCAGAAGCCGGTCGCGGCGCTCGAAGCCGAGATCCGGCACCTCGCCAATCCGATGTCGCTCAGCCCTCTAGCCATCTCGGATGGCGTCGAGGACCAGTCGTCGATGGCGCCACGCGTGGTAGCCAAGACCGCCGCTATCATAGAACGCCTGCGCTATCTGGTGGCGATGGAGTTGATCTTCGCCGCCACCGGCGTCGAGCTGCGCGGCGTGCTGGACAGCATGGGCGAAGGGCCGCGGCGCAGCTATGAGGCCGTGCGGGCGCTGGTCGCCCCGCTCGACGACGACCGCGAAATGAGCGCCGACATGGCGCGGGTGGCGCGCATGGTGGCGGGGCCTCGGCTGTAGAGCGGACCACAGGCCACTACCAGCGCCGCGTCAGTCGGCCCGGACGTTTCGTCTGTTCGTAGACACCCTCGTCGACGCAGCTCGGCTTCCGGCCGGATTGCGGCAAGCGTCGTCGGCTACCTGTCGCGCTTCAGTCCGGCGATAAGGACAGTCCCGCGAGAAGCGGCGCGTAGGCGGCGAGCCTGCGGGATACGAACTCGGTGAAGAGCCGTACGCGCTTCGTCTTGCGTGTCTCCCCCTGCGTGAGAAGCCAGAGCGTTCCGTACATGTGCAGGTCGGTACCCGGCACCCTCGCCAGCAGAGGGTCGGCATCTCCCACGAAGCACGGCAGCGTCGTCATCCCGAGCCCCTGCCGCACCGCGACGACCTGCGCCTCGGCATCCGTGACCCTGAACGGAACCTCGGCGGCGCGAACCTCACCCGGGTGGGCCCAGTCCGGGATTCCATGAATGCTTATGACGATCCACCGGATGGGATCAGGCGCGCCCGCATGCCACGCGGCCAGTCGATCGCGGGACATGTAGATACTGCCGAATACATCCGATCCCTTGAGGCCGTGAAGATTGAGCGGCAGGGTTTTGCGGTCGTAGACGACGCGGATCGCGACGTCGGCCTCGCGGTTGGTCAGATTTGCCAGCTCGCCGGACGACAAGATTTCCATCTCGATGTCCGGATACAGACGCGCGAAATCGGAGAAGTCCGGCATGAGCAGGTGTGTCGCCAGCGGCGGCGCCAGTGTCACCCGCAGTAACCCGCGCACGCTCTCGTCGCGGCCGAGGACGCGCGTCTCCAGCTGGTGCGACGACACTTCCATCTGGTCGGCGAGCTCGAGGACCTCCTCCCCCGCAGCCGTCAGGCGATAACCCGAAGGCAGCTTCTCGAACATGTGCGCCCCGAGCCGTTCCTCGAGCTGAGCGACGCGTCGCAGCACGGTCGAGTGGTTCACTCCGAGGCGCTCGGCGGCAGCCCGCACCGAGCCTGCGCGCGCGACGGCAAGAAAGTAACGTCATCCCAGTCGATCATGGTGCAATCCAGCACCGCCGGGGTGCGCCTTCCAAAGCCCGCATCTAACAGCAGCACGGGCGGTCGTCATAGCCTAAGCGGACAAGCACGGCCGAATTCCGAACGGCGGACAACCGATCGTCGTGGCTTGCGTCAATCGTCCAACCGGATCGATTTCGCACCACCGATGTGCGCGCTTCCGCACTCAACGCCTGACTGCGGCCGCCCCATCTTGAGGTTCTCGGGGTCTCCCCGAACGACCAAAGATGGAGCCTGGAAGGAAAGTCATGGGAAAGTTGGATGGTAAGGTTGCAGTCATCACAGGTGGATCGAGCGGCATGGCACTGGCGAGCGCCAAGCGGTTCGTTGAAGAAGGCGCCTATGTTTTCATCATGGGCCGGAAACAGGAGGCGCTCGACGAGGCCACAAGGCTGATCGGCCGGAACGTGACCGGCGTGCGCGGCGACGCGGCCAATCTCGACGACCTCGACCGTCTGTTCGATAAGGTCAAGCGGGAAAAGGGCAAGATCGACGTCCTGTACGCGAGCGCCGGCACGGGCGAAGCCGTCCCTCTGGGCGAGATCACCGAGCAGCATTTCGATGCGACCTTCGGCCTGAATGCGCGCGGCACGCTGTTTGCGGTTCAGAAGGCATTGCCGCTGTTCAACGATGGCGGATCGATCTTCATGACCGGGTCAGTTGCTTCGGTGAAAGGTTTTCCTGGTTACGGCGTGTATGCGGCGAGCAAGGCGGCGTTGCGCTCATTCGCACGCACTTGGCTCAACGAACTGAAGGGCAGGAATATCCGGGTGAACGTGCTGAGCCCGGGGCCGATCGCCACACCGATGCAGGACCAGGTTCTCACCGAGGAGGCGAAGCAGATGTTCGAATCCCTGATCCCGCGGGGAAAGATGGGGCGTCCCGAGGAAATTGCGGCGGTCGCGCTGTTTCTTGCTTCGGACGATTCCAGCTTCGTGAATGGGGTGGAGCTGTCTGTCGACGGCGGTTTCTCGGCCATCTGAAATCGCGCCTGATCGCGGAAATAGCGCGCCGATGGCGAAACGACTTCCGCGCTGAACGATCGGCCCGGTCGTCCACGAGAGGACGTCTCCGCGAAGGTCGCCACACAGCGGGACGGATAACCCAGCGCCTTTGAGGGCCTGGGAATCAACATCAACACGGATCGGAGAAATATTATGAGCTATGCAATCGTAGGATTCGGTAAGGTAGGCCAGGCTCTCGCCCATGCCTTCGCCCGTAAAAACATCGATGTGACCGTCGCGAGCCGCCGGCCGCCCGAGGCGTTGGCGCCACAGGCTCGGGCGATTGGACCCACGGTCGTCGCCAAGTCGCTGCGGGAAGCACTCGAGGCCGACACAATCATCCTGGCGGTCCCGTTCGGGGAGCATCGCGAGGTTGCGAAAGCCCTGCCGAGCTGGAAAGGCAAGACGGTCATCGACGCGATGAACGCGTTTCCTGCACCTGAAGAGCTGGACGGCCTCCCGTCCTCCGCCTTCGTCGCCAAGTCGTTCACCGGCGCCAAGTTCGTGAAAGGTTTCAATCACCTGATTGCGGCCACCCTGGCTGCCGATCCGGTCGTCGAGGGCGGCCACCGGGTCGTCTTTCTGTCAAGCGACGACGAGGACGCGACCGCTCCCGTGGCGGTCTTGGCCAAACAGCTCGGGTTCGCACCCGTCAAGTTGGGAAGGCTCAACGAAGGTGGCGCGCTGGTGCACGCACGCGGCCGCACTTGGGGCCAGCTCATCTTCCAGGATTTATTCAAGAAGGAGCAGTAACCGATCTACGACCCCGTCATTCCCGCTCAAGTTCGGCAGACTTCGCGCCAACGGGCTCACCGCCTGCGTCGCCTTCGGAACGATCGCTCATCGTGTTCGTCATTGATAAGCTGTGGGCACGCTGATGGGTTGAACGTCAACAGCCATCCGGCTGAGCATCACAAAGTTCCGAATCTCAACCGGACTCGCCAGCAGTTGATCGAGCCGATCAAACAGCGGCTTCAGATGCGGCATCGCCAGATGCCGGTCGAGATCGTCCTTCGAGCGCCAGTTCTCATAGAACATGAACACGCATGGGTCGGCCGGGTCGACGTGAAAATCATAACTGATGCACCCGTCCTCGGCGCGCGTCGGCTCGACGAAGCCCGACAGGATCTCCTGCAATTCCTCGCGGGTTTCGGGCTTTGCGATCACAGTGCCGATCACCGTGTGGGGAACTGTCATCATTTCCTTCCCTGGCTCAGCGCAACGGCCAGGATGATGATGGCACCACGCGCAATGAGCTGCTGGCTGAATTCCAGCCCCATGAGTATCAGGCCGTTGTTGATGAGGCCGATCATCAGCGCGCCGACGATCGTGCCAATCACGGTGCCAGACCCGCCGAACAGGCTGGTGCCGCCAAGCACTGCCGCAGCGATGACCGACAACTCGTCGCCCTGACCGAGCTGGAAGCGGCCGGATTGCAGCCGCCCGGCGTAGAGCATGCCGGCAAGTGCTGCCGCCATGGCCGATATAATGAGGACGCGGAACTTGATCGACTTTGTGTCGATGCCGGAATAACGCGCCGCGACCTCGCCGCCGCCGGTGGCGAGCACGCGCCGGCCGAAGCTCGTTCGCCTCAGCACGACATGGCCGACGGCGCCCAGCACCAACATCCAGATCAGCAGGACAGGCACCGGCCCGATATTGCCGCCGCCAAAGATCCACGAATAGCCCTTCGAGATGATCGGCACCGCGGCTGTATCGCTCATCCACATCGCGGTGCCGGTGGCGATCCCCATCATGGCCAGCGTGGTGAGGAAGGACGGAATGCCGATGCGCGTCGTCAGCAGACCGTTGAAGATACCGACGACGGCACCGGTGGCGAGGCCCGCAACGATACCGGTAACCGGTCCACCGGCGTCGATCGCCATGGCCGTGGTGACCGAAACCAGCCCCGCCACCGCCCCGACGGACAGGTCGATCTCTCCCGCCGACAGCACGTAGGTCATGGCGATTGCCATGACCGCGATCATCGCCGTCTGGCGCACGATGTTGAGCAGGTTGTTAGGGTTGAGGAAGCCCTTGTCGAACAGGGTGATCGCGAACGCGATGAAGATCACCAGGAAGCCGATATAAATGATGTTCTGCCGCCAGTTGGCGAGACCTAGCCTTGCAAAGAGCCAAGGGACGGTGTCCCGGTCAGTGGACATGTGTTTCTCGCTTACTCTTGCTCATCGCGTTCTGGATAACGATCTGCAGCTTGCGCTCGGCGGCCTGCAGCTGCGCGACCGGATCGCCCGCTGGCGCCGACGGATCGTCGAGGTCGGCGCGGCTGACATCGTCCACCAGGCGGCCGGCCGAAACGATGATGATGCGGTCGCAGGCCGATAGCATCTCGGACAGCTCCGACGAAATCAGGACGATCCCCTTGCCAGCTTTCGCCAACTCGCGCACCAGCGTTATGATCTCGGACTTCGAGCCAATGTCGATGCCGGCGGTTGGTTCATCAAGGACGAGGATTTCCGGACCGGTCGAAAGCCATTTGCCGATGACGACTTTCTGCTGATTGCCGCCTGAAAGCGTACGCACCGCGCTGTCGCGCGATGCCGTCTTGATCCGCAGCCGAGCGATCTGTTCATCCGTCAGATCGCGTACTTTTTTTCCCGAGACAAATGTTTTGCGACTCAGCCGGTCCAGCACTGCGAGCGTGACGTTGGAGGCGACAGAATGCTCGGCAATCACGCCTTGACGCAGACGGTCCTCGGGTACCAGCGCCACGCCGGCTTCGATGGCTTCGCTCGGTTTCGTGATCATCACCGGTTTGCCGGCGATGCGTATCTCGCCTTCGACGACCGGATCGATTCCGGCAATGACGCGCGCGATTGCTGAACGTCCGGAACCGAGCAGTCCGGCCAGGCCGACCACTTCACCCCTGTTAACGACGAAGCTGACATTCTTCGGCTTTTCCGGGCCTGAAACGTTGTCGAGTTCCAGCAGCGGTTCGCCAAGACTCGACTGGCCGCGCACCACATCCGACAGGCCGCGCGAGCGCTTGCCGACGATATGCTCGATCATCGTTTCGACGGGCAGCTCCGACAATGGTGCGGTAACGACATGGCGGCCGTCACGCAGGATGGTGGCGCGGTCGGCGATGCGGGCGATCTCGTCCATCCGGTGCGAAACATAGATGATGGCAACGCCTTGCGACTTCAGCTTGCGCAGGAAAGCGAACAGGCGTTCGACATCGGAAATCGCCAGCGCCGTCGAGGGTTCGTCCAGCACCAGCACGCTTGCGTTTTGCGAGATCGCCTTGACGATCTCGGTCAATTGCCGCTGTCCCGCGCCCAGATCGCCGACGGTCGCCTTCGGATCGACCTCCACCTCGAGCATTTTGAACAGGTCCGCGGCACGCCTCTCGGCGGTACGGTCATCGATCAGGCCGAATGCACCCTTGGCTTCGCGGGTGAGAAACACGTTCTGCGCCACCGTCAGCGTCGGGATCAGACTCATTTCCTGGAAGATCATGGCGATGCCGGCCTTGCGCGAGGCTTCGGGCGATATCTCCATCAGCGGCTTACCATCGACGAGAACGGTGCCGGCGTCAGGCACATGCACGCCGTTCAGCACTTTGAGGATGGTCGACTTGCCGGCACCATTGCCGCCGAGCAGCGCGTGGATCTCGCCTCTTTCGACCTGCAGGTCGACATCGATCAACGCCTTGACCCCGCCAAAGGATTTGCTGACGCCCTTCATCTCCACCGCATGAACAGGCGTCCCAGCGGTCATGGTCTTACCTTGGTCCACTGACCGCTTTCACCGGATTCGATCAGTGCGTCGGCGACGCGCTCGGTCCTGTAGCCATCCTCGAAATTGGGCGACGGCTGCTTGCCCGAGACGATGGCCGAGAAGAAATCGAAACACTCGACAATCTTGGTTTCGGAGTAACCGATGCCGAGCGCCGGGATCGGCCAGAGGCCTGAGCCATAGGGGTGCGCCGGACCGGAATACACAGTCCTGAAGCCGCGCGCATCGGCAGGATCATCGGCAAACATCACCTGCAATTCGTCGCGCCGTTCGTAGTTGAACGCAATCGAGCCCTTGGTGCCGTGTATCTCGAAGGTGATGAAATTGTTGCGGCCATAGGCGTTGCGGGTCGCCTCGAGCGAACCGATGGCGCCGTCGGCGAACTTCAGCAGCGTCACCACCTCGTCGTCGACATCGACTTCGACGCGCTCGGCTCCGGTGTTCTTCTCGGCGGCGCCGAGCCTGTCGAGATTGCCGTGCTGGACAGGCCGCGTCTTGTTGTAGGTGCGCACCAATGCGCTGACCTCGGCGATCTCGCCCACCAGATAACGGGCAAGGTCGACGACGTGGGTGCCGATGTCGCCGATCGAACCCGAGCCAGCTATCTTCTTTTGAAAACGCCAGGACAATGGCGAGTCCGGATCGGCCGACCAGTCCTGCAGATAGGTGCCGCGGAAGTTCAAAATCTTGCCGATGCGGCCTTCCTCTATGTACTGGCGGGCGAGCGCCACTGCCGGTGTGCGCCTGTAGTTGAAGGCCACCATGTGGATGACGCCGGCCTTGTTGACGGCGTCGAGCATGGTCTTTGCTTCGTCGCCGCCGCGCGCCAGCGGCTTTTCGCAGATGATATGCTTGCCGGCCTGCGCTGCCGCAATCGCAATCTCAGCATGGCTATCGTTCGGAGTGACGATATCGATGACGTCGATGTCCGGTCTGGTCACCACCTTGCGCCAGTCCGCGGACGATTCCTCGAAGCCGTAGCGACGGCGGCCTTCGTCGGCCAGCGCATCGGTGATGTCGACCACCACTTTGCGCACCGGGTTGGCAGGCGCGGGCCAGAAAAACATCGGCATGGCCGCATAGGCCATTGCATGGGCCTTGCCCATGAAGCCGCCGCCAATCATCGCCACGTTGAACGTCCTGGTCATGATGGTCTCCTGATCGAATGAAGAAAGGCGCGGCCGGCAGGGAGTGCGCCGGCCGCGGGGCGCATTACATGCTGCCCTTGATCTTGTCGGTGGCCTCGGCGTGGTAGACGGCCTTCCAGCCCTCGAGCAGTGTGTCCTTGGTGACTGGAAGCGCCGGCAGGGCGACGAAGGCCGGCGCCTGCTTGCCGATCAGGCCGTAGCCGGCGAGCAACGCCTCGGTGACACCTTGATCGAACGGCCGCTGAGCCCCCAGACCCTTAACGAAGCCGCCGCTCGCCATATTGATGGCGACGTTCTCACCGAGGTCGCAAGTGGTGATGACGAGGTCGTCACGGCCGGCGGTGCGCGCCGCCGAGATGACGCCCTCGGCCGGCACGTCCCACACGGCCCAGATGCCATTGATGGTCGGATTGGAGGTGAGGATCGCCGATGCCGCCTTGTCGGCGTCTCCGGAGAAGTCGGGACCGCCGATGCCTTGTTCGGCGACGATCTTGATGTCGGGATAGTTGTCGGCGATCGTCTTCTTGAAGGCGTCATAGCGCTGCTTGGTGACGAAGAAGTCGGCGGCGTGGAAAATAAGGCCGATGTCACCCTTGCCGCCCAATGCCTTGGCCATCAGATGCGCTGCCGCGACACCGTTGCCGTAATTGTCGGCCGAGACGACGGAGACGTAGTCCTTGCCGGCGACAAGGCCGGCCGGGACGTTGTCCATGAACACGAGCTTCACGCCCTTGTCGGCGACGGCCTTGTAGGCGGAGGCTGTCGCGGAGGGGTCAGTCGGAATCGAGACGATGATCTTGGGGTTCTGCGCCATCACCGTTTCGAGGTCCGCGACCTGCTTTTCCGGCTTGAAGCCGGCATCCGTAGTGGCGATCACCTCGATGCCCATCTTGCCGAACTGGTCCTTGAGCCCGGCGATCTGCGCACGCGACCAGTCATTGCCGCCGTAATGCATGACGATCGCCGCCGTGGCCTTCATGGCTTTGATCTTTGCCAGTTCCTCCTCGCTCAATGTCACAGCGGAGGCCGGCGCCGGCGTTTCGCCGTTTGGTCCTTTCGAAAGGACGGTCTTCTGCAGCTCGGCAAGGGCTGAATCCGGATCGGCGAAGGCGGGGGCAGCTGTGTAGAGGCTGGTGGCCAGCAGAGCCGCCGTGAAAGCTCCGGCTATTGTCTTGAAATGCGTCATTTCGGTCTCCTCCCTGATGACAGGCGCAATGCCCGTCGGTTCAACTCGGCCCTATGGCCTTTTTCAGATAGTTCATGCTGAGTTCCGCCCCTTGCTTCGGGTCAGGCCAGGCATCGAGCTCGGCGGCGATCCATCCAGAAAATCCGGTATCCTTGAGCGCATCGATGATCGGCGCCATGGCGAGATCGCCGCGGTCGAGCGGCGTGAAGGCGAAGGGATCACGCTGCCAGCCCTTGAGATGGACGTAGCTGATACGGTCCCTGAATTCGCGGATCTGCGCGGCCGGATCCCCGCCGGCGGCAGCCAGATGCGCAGTGTCCGGACAAAAATCGATCGCGGTGTGCCTGAAGACCTCACGGACTTCATCGGGCCCCTCGACAATCGTCGACAGGTGCGGGTGATAGTGCGCGCGCAAGCCCGCTTTGGCCGCGATGTCGATGACCTTGTCCAGCGCCGCGCCGAGGCGCTTGAAATCGTCCTGCTGGCGGCCGCTCGCACGCTTGGCGCCACCACCGACCACAAGGTGCGCGGCGCCCAGTTCCGCGGCGGCACCCGCCACACGTTCTATGCGCGCCAGTTCCTCGCCCAGGATATCGTCGAAAATGAAGTTGGCGCCTGAATAGCCGGCAACGAGCACGACGCCAGACTGCTTCAACGCTTCGCGCAACTCGCCATAGCGGCCTTCATAGTCCAGAAGATTGCCGTCGAAGAGTTCGGTGCCCGCATATCCGGCCGCGCCAATGTCGTGGATCGCCTGCTCCATATCGCCGAAAGTGCGATAGGTCAGCTGAGTAATCGACGTCACACCGACGGCATTGCCGCCAAGCGCGCCCCAGCAATTCGCGTGATAGGCCAGCTTCACCTGCATGTATGTTTCCTCCTGCGCAACCGGAAGCTCAGGTCGCCTTGCCGCGGCCAGACCCGACCTCAAGTCGGCTCTCCTCCAACTCGACCCGAACTTATGCGCGCAGTTTCGCCGCCGTCAATCATTAAAATGCAAAAGCTGGCGTACTTTTGTTGAAAAACAGCAGAAGTTAATGCTTGATCCGTAAATGTGTGCGCGCTACCCATGCCGAGCGGGACGACTGGCCAGAAGCTCGAGATGAGGCGCGACAAGGGTATGGACGAGGGCGGCACGGCGGCCGGAGACATTGCCAAGCCGCGGCGCGCCGCAGGCCGGCCACGCGCCAGCGAATCCGCACATGGAAGCCTGGCCATGCTTCTCAATCTTGTGCGGACAGGGGCAGCGACGACCCGCCAGGGGCTGGAGAACCAGTCCGAACTTGGGCGAGCTGTCGTTGCCGACCGTCTGGCTACATTGCTTCGGCTCGGGCTGATCGAGGAAGGCGAGCTTGGGCCGGCCATTGGCGGTCGGGCACCTCGCCATGTTCGCTTCCGGCCGCGTGTGGGAATGATCCTGGTCGCCGTGCTGGATCATTCGTCGCTTGCAGTTGGCGTATCCGATCTCTCTGGAGGTCTGCTGGCGGAGCATCATGAGGCCGTCGAGCTCGCGGCGGGACCGGAACCGGTGGTCCAGCGGCTGGCAACGCTATTTGCCTGGATGCTGGAGGAGCATGGCAGCGAGGCTGCCATCTGGGGCGTTGGACTGGCGGTGCCGGGAGCCGTCGAGAAATCGGATGGCCAGCGGCTCTTCGCCCCGGCGCTGAACGCGTTCCAGAACTGGGACGGTTTTCCGTTTGTCGAGCAGCTGGCCACCGCGGTCGGCGCGCCCGTGTGGGTGCGGAGCGGCGTTCAGACGATGACCATGGGCGAGCTGAAATCCGGCAGCGGCATCGGCCTGACAGATATGATTTTCGTCAAGCTTGGACGCTCGATCGGCGCCGGCGTGATATCGGAAGGCGTGCTGCATAGGGGCGCGCAGGGCGCAGCGGGCATGATAGGCCATACATTCATCGAGGGCGGAACCCTCGAGAGCGTCGCGGGCAGCGAAGTGCTGGGACGCGAGGCGCGTCTGGCCGCCGAAAGCGGACGCAGCGCATATCTTGCCGAAGTGCTGGCGCGTGCAGGCGATGTCACCATCACCGATGCCGGCCACGGCGCCCAGCTGGGTGATACGTTTTGCATCGATCTTCTGGGGCGCTGCGGCCGCGCCGTTGGTGAGGTCCTGGCGCCCCTTGCCAATCTTCTCAACCCATCGTTGATCGCGCTCGGCGGTAACGTGGCAGAGACCGGGGATATCCTGCTGGCGGCGGTGCGCGAGGCGGTCTACCGCCAGGCGCATCCGGTCGTCACCCGCGACCTGCGCATCGTGCGCTCGCAGATGGGCGGATCGGCCGGGCTGGTCGGCGCCGCGCAGGTTGTAGCGGAATCGCTGTTCGATGCGCGTTTCCTTCAGGGCTGGATCACGCTTGGTTCGCCGCGCGAGCATCCCGAATTCAAAGAATTCCTCGCGCAGGCTTCAGCCGAAAGCAGCAACCGGCCAGTCAGACCCAGACCGCCGGCAGGGATGCCGGCCTAGCATTTGCCAATCGACTCAATGCCGCGACAATCCGGGGAGGTTAGAAAATGGCGATCACGGGCCTTGGGCCGCATGGCGAAAGAGCGGTTCCCGCCGATCAGGTCGGACTGTCGGAGGCCGACGCCGATGCCGCCCGCAGCCGGCGTTTCGCGGTGGCCGTCGTTCTGCACACCACAATGAGCGACTGGGCAAAGGAGGAACTGGCCGGGATGGTCACGACACTTGGCCGCTATGGCGCCGCGGTGGTCGAGGTCATCGATTGCGCCTTCGACGTCGACAGGCAGATTTCCGAATTGCTCCGCCTTGCCGGTGAACCGGTCGACGCGGTGGTTTCGATTCCCATCGGCAGCAGCCGGGCCGCCGATGCGCATCGCGCCATAGCCGGCGCGGGAAAAAAGCTTGTCCTGCTCGATAATGCTCCGACCGGCATGCTTCCCGGAAAGGACTATGTCAGCGTCATTTCCACCGACAATTTCGGTCTCGGGCAAATCAGCGCGGAACTGCTTGCGCCGCATGTGCCTCAAGGCGGCAAGGTCGGCGTTCTGGCCTACGGCGTGGATTTCTTCGCCACCCATGAGCGCGAGATCGCTTTCCGCAAATGGATGGCGGCCCGGCGGCCGGACCTTGCTGTCGTGCGCGGCAAGTTCGCCGATGTGACGCAGGCGCGAACCGCGACCGCGGCCCTGCTGCAGGATAATCCCGATCTTTCCGGGCTGTTTGCCGTATGGGACGTGCCTGCAATGGGTGCCGCCGCGGCGATCCGAGAATCCGGTAAGACGATACCGATAACCACCGTCGACCTTGGCAACGAGGTAGCGACCGACCTTGCCAATGGCGGCCTGATAAAAGGAATTGCCGCCCAGTTGCCTTACGACCAGGGGAGCGCTGCCGGCGTCGCCACCATCCTTGGGCTGCTGGAACGCCGGCCTCCGCCGTGGATCGCGCTTCCCGGGCTGAGCGTGACAGCCGCCAATGTGGTGGAAGCCTATCAGGTCGTGTGGCGTGCTCCGGCCCCCGCCGGCCTGCTCAGAGCTCGCAGGCTTCGAAGCGATTGAACCGGGCAGGCGCAACGACCCGCCTTTGCTTCGTTCCGAGAGTCCCGTCGTTACCCGGTCTGTGGAAGCTACTTGCCCGACTGCGAAGCGTTGCCCTGACCCAAACAGGATGATGAGCCAAAGGCCAGTAACCGCAACGGCCAGTCGCGGCAAGGTGCCTGTCAGGTGCATGCACAGCGTGGGAGACCGCCCATTCATCCGCAAATGGCCGTCTGCACCCAGCCTTAGCCCAGAATGGCGCTGCTGCCGTTGCTTTGCAGTCAGGCATATCGCCGCTATGTCTCGGCAAGCTCCTCGGCGGCTTCTTGGACTCCGTGCGCAGCCGCTCGCTCCAGCCAAATGCGGGCGGCGGCGGAGTCATGCTCGCCGGCAATGCCCGTGGAGAGATAGCGGCCAAGCATGAGTTGGGCATGCCCATGGCCTCTTTCAGCGGCGGCTTCGAACCATTTCTGCGCAGCTTTGTGGTCGAGTGACAGGCCTTGCCCGGCCTCGTAAAGTGCCCCGATCGCGAACATCGCCCCAGCATGGCCTGTAGCCGCGGCTTGCTTGAAAAGATGTGCGGCGGTCACGAAAGAGCGTTCCCCGCCACGGCCACTGTAAAGCATTTCGGCGAGAGCCACCTGCGCGTCCACGATGCCTGCCTTGGCAGCCCGCTCAAACCAGATGCGGGCCTGCCTCTGGTCAGCGATCATGCCTCGTCCATCCTGAAGCATGCGGGCATACATGTATTGCGCCTCGGCCACGCCTTCCGCTGCGCGCGCCATCCAATGCGCAGCCCGCTCCTGGTCCTTACCCACACCAATACCTTCTGCGAAACAGAGACCAAGATTGAACGCCGCAACCAGATCACCCGATGACGCGGTTGCCCCAAACCATCCAGCGACGCTGATACCGTCATCCGGTTCGCCTGCTCCTTCAAGAACAAGGTTCGCGAGATCAACCTGGGATTCACGATTGCCTCTGGCTGCGGCGGCACGCAGCAATCGCGTTCCTTCTTCGGCGTCCTGAGCTACGCCATTGCCCGAGAGATAGAGCGAAGCCAAGGCGCGGGCAGCCGGCTGGTGGCCCCCATCTGCCGCCCGCCGATACCACGTCGCGGCCTCTGCATAGTCTCGCAGGCCTCCCCCCGAGTACAGTTCGCCAACGCGATAGGCGGCGTCGACATTTCCCGCCAGCGCGGCGCGACGCATCCAGGCCTCGCCGGCGACGGCGTCCCGATCCGCCAAGCCACCCTCGATCAGCGCAAGCCCCAGCCGGAACTGGGCAGATGCGAGTCCCCGTTCAGCTGCATCCTGATAGAGCTTGTGAGCTGCCTCGAGATCGACGGGCACGCCCATTCCGTGCTCGGTGAGGATGGCAAGCAGGTAGATGGCCGTCGGCAGGCCGGCATCCGCCGCGCGCCGAACCTCTGCGGCAATCCTGCTTCTTTGCTCCGGTTGCCTCAGCCGGACCAAGGAAAGGGCAAGGCCGAGGCATCCTTCCGGGCAGCCGGCCGCCGCGGACTTCTCGTACCAGCCATGCGCGGCATCGAGATCGCGCATCGCGTCCGGGCCTTTGCTTAGGATGTAGCCTAGCAGGGCCTGCCCTGTTGCGGAGCCGGACTCGGCGGCTTTTCGCGCGAGGTCGAGCGCTGCCGCGAAGTCTGGTTCTCGCAAGGAATTTCGATCGAACAAACCTTCCGAACCGGCGTCAGCTTCCTGTCCCGCAACCCCCGCTACGCACAACGCAGCAAGCAGCGCCTGCGCGTCTGGACTGCCGCGATCGGCTGCTCGCCGCAGCCAACGTGCCCCTTCCGAGTGGCTGGGTGGCACGCCAGTGCCTTCCAAATAGCAGCGGCCGACCCGGTATTGCGCTTCCACGATGCCCGCGCGTGCCGCTATACCCATCAGCGCAAAGGATTCCGCAGGCTTCCCGCTGTCGGAAAGTTGGAGCGCCCGGCGAAAAGCCAGGGCGGGATGGATGCGTCCAGTCAGGCGGTCGAGCATAGCCATCCTATGGCTCCCGCATCGCTTCCTGTCCGATCGGCAACATGGCGCCAAGCATGTATTTGAGCACTGTGCGGCGACCGACCTTGACGTCAGCGGTGACAGGCATGCCGGGGCTGATCGCGAAACCGGCGGGCAACCCATGAAGAGCGACGTCGTCGATGGATATCTGGGTGCGATAGAACTGGTCTGCATCCGAAGGAAGCATGGCCAGTGAACTGTTTGGATCGCGCGCCTGTTCTCTGGCCGAAAACGAATCCGGGCTGACCGCTCGAACCGTGCCATGCGCCAGGCCATACTGTGAATAGGCGAAGGTGTCGAACTTGATAGCCACGGAATCGCCTACATGAACGAAGCCACTGCTACGGCCGATGATATTGGTCTCAACCTCGAGCACTGCATCGGCGGGAACCAGCGTGATGAAGCGTTCGCCAGACTGCAAGACGGAGCCGACGGAGACCTTGGCTACTGATTGAACCGTCGCGTCGGCCTCGCTCCTTAGCTCCACCAGTTGCTTGCGAAGCTTCGCCTTGTTTAGAAGCTCGCGAGCATCCGACATGCGTGAATTGGCTTCCGAAAGGCTCTGCGAGACCTCGGCGCGCCAGCTCTGAATGTAACCGTCTCGGTCGGCCGCGGCAGCGGCCTGCTGGCGCTTGGCGGCTTCTGTCGTCTGCTCGGCGTTGCTCAGCGAACGCGACATTTCCGCCGAATTGTCCTCAGCTAGAAGCGTGTTGAGACGGCTTCCAACCTGCCTTTCTTCGAGTTGCTGACGCATCTTTTCGATCGACGCCGCAACTGCGAGCCGCTGCCGATACCCCTCGGCGTCGGACTGCGAGCGCGAGATGACGGAACTCAGTTCGTCACGCTGCCGGTCGAAGCTTTCAAGCTTTGCGTCGTAGACCGCCTTGCGACGTTCGTAGATCGAGGCCTGCAGCGTCCAGCTTGGGTCCAGTCCATCGTAGTTGAAGGGCTTGTCATCGACCTCCGCCTTCAGGCGCGCTACTTCGGCTTCAAGCGTCGTGACCTGGGTCGCCAGCGCCGTGAGATCGGCCGAGGCGAAGGTGGCATCGAGCCTGGCCAGCAGTTGGCCGGCCTTCACACGCTGTCCTTCGCGCACCTCGATCGACCGAACAATCGCCGTCTCCAGTGGCTGGACGATGATGTTGGGCGATTGCGAGACCACGAGCCCCCTCGTCGTGACGACCTGATCGACCGGTATCAGCGCGGCAAGCGCGATCAGCGCAACAACCATGCTGGTGATGATCCACACGACGCTGCGTGCCACCCACGGAATTGGCGCATTGGCGACCGCCGTCGACGGCCACTGGAATTCGAGAATGGCAGGAACCGTCGGATCGCTGGCCTCTCGCCGGCGCCGGGGAACTGGAAGGGTGGAATAGGTGGTGCTGCTCATGGCCGGTCTCACACAGGGCGAGGCGGCACAGCCGCCAGACGGCTATGGCGGCCGTCAAGATGCCGGTTTTGCTGGAGCCAGAGCTGGCGGTAGACACCGCACCGCTCCAGGAGCACCGAGTGAGGAGCGACATCGAGAACCTTACCCTGGTCCATGACCAGGATCTGGTCGCATTCGGTAAGCGAGGCGAGCCGGTGCGAAACGATGATCATGGTACGCCCGCTGGCGATACGAATGAGATTGGCGCTGACCACCGCTTCGCTCTCCGGGTCGAGCGCGCTCGTCGCTTCGTCGAGTATGAGGATGGTCGGGTCGTGAATGAGCGCGCGGGCGATTGCCAGCCGCTGCTTCTGACCGCCAGAGAGATTGGGCGAACCTTCCTCGATATAGGTGTCGTAGCCGTTTGGCATGCGTTCGATGAACTCGGCAGCACCTGCCAAGTGGGCGGCACGCATGGCGTCGGAAAGCGTCAAGCCAGGACGTCCCGCGATGATGTTGTCCCTGATCGAGCCGCGGAACAAGAAATTGTCTTGAAGGACGACACCCAGGCCCTGGCGAAGATGGCGAAGGTTGATTTCCTTGAGATCGACTCCATCCAGCTTGAGGAACCCGCTATAGTCGCGATTGATGCCCTGCAACAGGCGCGCGATCGTCGATTTTCCTGATCCGCTGCGTCCGACGACCCCGAACATCGTGCCGGCCGGGACATCGAAGCTGACCCTGTCGAGTGCCGGTGTCTTGGTGCCGATGTAACTGAAGGTCAGATCGCTGAACTTGATCTCGCCGACGAGCTTCGGCCGCAAGCCGGCGGAATTGGAGCTGCTTTCCAACGGGCGATTGAGAACCCCAGCTGCCTCGCCAATCGCCGCGCCGACCTCTTCATAATCCTCGACCAGCCGCGCTAGACCGACCAGCGGCTGCGCGACGCGTTGCGCGATCATCATGAAGGCAAACAGGCTGCCGACCATATAGCCCGACCGGTCGTTCATCGCGAGATAGGCGCCGATCAGCATGGTGCCGAGGACCATCGCGCGCTCGATCGGCGTGACGAGAGTTTGCGGCCAGTTGGCCAGTTGCCCGAAGGCAAGACGCGCCTTGCCCGCGTCGGCCACCCGTTCGTCCCACAGCGCCTTGCGTTGCGGCTCCAGCCCGAGCGCCTTGACGGTCTTGATGCCGACGACAGTCTCGCCGAGCGCGGCCGCCTTCCAGGTCTCGGCGTCGACCACGTTCTGATAGCGTCGGCGCAGCGGCGCAAGGAAGGCGAAGATAATCGCCATGATCACGACCGCGCAGGCGAGCACCATCCAGGCGAGCGTGGCGTTGATGTAGAACATGACCGGGATCAGGACGCAGAGCGTGATCAGATCCAGGAATGTGCTGAGCAGCTTTCCGGTCAGGAACTCGCGGATGCGATAGACTTGAGCGAGATGGTACATCGTCTCGCCAGCCGGATGCCGCTCGAAATAGTCGAGCGGCAGGCGCAACAACCTGCTGAAGACATGCAGATTGAGCTTGGTGTCCAGGCGCGCACCGACGACATTAATGATCAGTCGTCGAGCGTGACCGAGCAGCGTCTCGTAAAGGAAGACGACGGCGATGACCGCTGAGAGAAGCACCAGAGTGGGGATACTGCTGAACTGCAGCACCTTGTTGACGACCGTCATGACGATGAGGGGCGGCAGAATCGCTAGAATGCTCAGCGTGAACGAAGCGATGCCAATGTCCCGCAGCGGCCGGCTCTCGAGCCGCACCAAATCGATAAGCCAGCCGAAGGTGAAGGGCGCATCCGCCGCGATATAAGACCTCGCTGCCCGCAAAAGGACGGCCTCGCCCGACCATACCTGCAGCAGGCGGAGCTCATCGATGGCAACAGCTTCCGCGTCATCCGGCGCATCGACGCTCTTGAGGAAAACGACATTGCGTTCGGCGCTAGCCCCGGTAAGGAGGCCGGCGCCGCCATCGGTGAAAAGCAAGACGATCGGCCCTGCGTGTTCGAAGCGCAACAGATGCGACCAGCGGATACGCAGCGCGCGCGACCACATGCCGGCGTTCTGTGCCCACTGGGAGAGATCGGAAGCACTTGGAGCCGGACCGGCGATTGCCGCCCTGAATTCGTTCGGATCGAGGTCGACTCCGTGATAGCGGGCGACCTGCAGCATCGCCTTGATGCGCGGCCCTGTCCGATCGAACGCCGCGGGGCCGCCAGGAACCCATTCCGCTGCGCCCTCGCTCCGACCTTTGCCGGTCATGTCCACTTCGACATCGTCACGGATCGGGACAGGCAGGACTTCGGAGTTTCGAGGCACGCTCACCATAAGCTCCCCTTGCGGTCTAAAAGCGAGGGTTCGGGGGTGTTCCCCGCACACCGCCCCAATCCGGAAAGTCGGCAACATCCATCATAGACCGAACCGCCCCGCGGTGCGAGCTCGTTGCCGGCGTCCAAGACGTGGCTACGCGGACCCCGCGTTTCCGCAAGGCCCGCGCGCATTGTTTTGACCAACACTCAGTCATGCGGCTTCAGAATATCCTTCAGAGCCTTCTTCAGTGTGTCGTCGGTCTGGCCATAGCCGGCACCCTGCTTGCCCTTGTCCTGGGTCAGGTCGGACGTCGCGCCGGACGGCTTGTTCTGGTTCTGGCCGAAACCCTTGACCGTGTTGAGAACGTTCAAGAGATCGGTCGTCACCGAGCTGATCGCCTGGCTGACGAGTTGCTTGAACGAACCGCCGCCGCCACTGCCGTCCGAGCCGGACTGCAGGAACTGCTTGACGTCCGTCAGCCCCAGCGTGCTGGCCGTAACGGTCGCATGTGGGCCTCCGTTGCCATTGCCCTGGCCACCGGCAGAGTTGCCCTGCCCTTGGTGCGAGCTGTTGTCGCCATTGTTGTGGTCGCCGGAATTGCCTGGCGCGTCCTGTTGGCCGTTGCCATGCCCGTTGTTACCCTGCGGACCACCCTGGTCACCAGTCCCACCGTCCGATCCTGTCGCTCCGGTCGGGCCGGTTGACCCGGTCCCACCGGTCGATCCAGTTGAACCGGTAGCACCTGTCGAGCCGGTGGATCCCGTGGCTCCAGTTGCGCCTGCGGCTCCAGTTGCTCCCGTGGCTCCGGTCGAACCGGTGGCTCCGGTTGCGCCCGTTGCTCCAGTCGATCCCGTGGCACCAGTTGCTCCGGTCGAACCCGTGGCTCCGGTTGCTCCGGTAGAGCCCGTGGCACCGGTTGCTCCAGTCGAGCCGGTAGCTCCAGTAGCTCCGGTCGAACCGGTTGCACCCGTTGCTCCGGTCGAACCGGTTGCACCCGTTGCTCCGGTCGAGCCCGTTGCACCGGTTGCTCCGGTCGAGCCGGTAGCTCCAGTTGCTCCGGTCGAGCCCGTGGCACCGGTTGCTCCGGTCGAGCCGGTAGCTCCAGTTGCTCCGGTCGAGCCGGTGGCACCGGTTGCTCCGGTCGAGCCCGTAGCACCGGTTGCTCCGGTCGAGCCGGTTGCACCAGTTGCTCCGGTCGAGCCGGTGGCACCGGTTGCTCCAGTCGAGCCGGTTGCTCCAGTTGCTCCGGTCGAGCCCGTGGCTCCAGTTGCTCCGGTAGAGCCCGTGGCACCCGTTGCTCCAGTCGAGCCGGTAGCTCCAGTTGCTCCGGTGGCTCCGGTCGAACCGGTAGCTCCAGTTGCTCCGGTCGAGCCCGTGGCACCGGTCGAGCCGGTTGCGCCTGTCGCTCCGGTCTCACCCGTGGCTCCGGTTGCTCCAGTCGAGCCCGTGGCTCCAGT
>NZ_VFTW01000043.1:0-29488 GCF_006440815.1 Mesorhizobium sp. B2-8-3 | reverse complement strand
CGCGGCCCTTCGAGGTCCACCTCCATGATCTCAAGCGGCTTTCCGGCGGCAACGGCAACGGCGGCACGCGTTTTCATTTCTTCCCTCCCAAATTTGCTTGCCGACGCGAGCGCCCGGCCTGTTATTGAAACTTACGCCGCGGCCCTGGCGGGCCCGGCCGGGAACACGCCCGACATGACGATAAAACCCTTGATGCGCTTCACGCGATCGCACCAGCGGCGGATCGCCGGATAATCCTGACGTGGAATACCGCCCTCTTCCGACAGCATGATGTAGGGGAAGCAGGCGATGTCGGCGATCGTCGGATGCGCGGCCGAGCAGATCCACTGGCGGCCTTCCTGCTCGCCGAACCAGAGATGTTCGTCGAGGATGCGGAACAGCCTGTGCGCGCCGGCGCGCGCGGCATCGACGTCGAAATCGTAAAACAGCGCATCGTGGAGGCGCGCGGCCGATGCAGTCCCGGTGATGCCGTCGGCAAAGGCCAGCCATTGGCTGATCTCGCCGACCAACGCCGGATTGTCCCTCGGGTACCACGTGCCGGACGGATCGTATTTCGACGCCAGATACACCAGGATCGCCTGGGCGTCGCGCAGGATCAGCCCGTCATCGTCGATGACCGGCAACTGACCGAGCGGATTGAGCTTCAGGAACCATTCCGACTTGTGCTCGCGCCCGGGGTAGAAGTCGACGGGCACCGTCCTATGGGTCATGCCGAGGAAGCTCATCAAGAGCCGCAATTTGTAGCAATTTCCCGACAGCTCGTAGTCGTAAAGCGTGATCATAATTAGCCCCTAGATGTCGAGCACGAGGCGGGCCGACTTGGCGCGCGAGACGCAGGTCATGATCTTCGTTCCGGCCTTGCGCTCGGCGTCGTTGAGATAGACGTCCTGATGGTCGGGCTCGCCTTCGATCACCGTCGCCACGCAGGTGCCGCAGGCGCCCTGCTCGCAAGAGGAGGGCACGTCGATGCCGCTCTCGCGCATGACCTGCAGGATCGTCTTGCCGGCTGGCACCTGCAGCGTGACGCAGGAGCGCGCCAGCGCCACTTCGAAGCTTGAGCTGTCATCGATCTTATTGGTGTTTTTGAAATACTCGAAATGCACGGCGCTGTCGGGCCAGCCCTGTTCGGCCGCCATCTTGCGCGCGGCCTCCAGCATCGGGCCGGGGCCGCAGATATAGAGGTGCATGCCGTTCCGGTAACCGGCCAGCACGCAGCGGAGTTCGGCGCCGGTCGCGTCCGGCGACAGGCCAAGATGCGGCCTCAGTGACTCGCCGAGCAGCTTCAGGCGATCGGCGAAGGCGAGGTGCTCTTGGCCTTGCGCGAAATAGTGCAGCTCATGCGTCAGCTCCTGGTTCTTGAGCGCCTGCGCCATGGCCAGCAGCGGTGTGATGCCGATGCCGCCGGCGACAAATATCGTCTTGATGGCATCGCGGCGCAGCGGGAAATTGTTGCGCGGCTCGGAGATCGCCAGGATATCGCCTTCACGCACCGTCTCGTGCATGCATTTCGAGCCGCCCTTCGAGTCGCGCTCCAGCTTGACGCCGATGGTGAAACTGTCGGTCTCGCCGGGTCCATTGGTGATCGAATACTGGCGGATCTCGCCATTGGGCATATGGACGTCGATATGCGCGCCCGGCTGGAAGGTAGGCAGGATGCCCTTGATCGGCCGCAGCTCGAAACCGGCAATGCCGTCGGCCGCCTGCCACTTCCGGCCCACCGTGACCCGCAGCGCTGCCTTGCGGCCATGCGCGGTCAGTTCCGGCATCTCGGCGAGCTCGGCGGACACGCGTTCATAGACCGGCTCGATCGGCGCCGGCGCGGGTGTATTCGCCACGTCGCGCTCGACCTCGTCGCGCAGTTTTGAAAGCCGTTCATTGTGATGCCGCAGCACGGCGACGCGCGCGGCCCCTTCAGCGTCCCGGTCGAGAACGCCGCGAATGACGGAACGGTTGGAATCGACCGGCTGGACGAAGAAGACGCCGAGCGTCTCAGTGCCGCCGTCGCGCGAACGAAGCGCCACGGCAAAATCCTGGCTGGCCTCGACGGTGGTTTCGGCGCCATCGCCATCGATCGCTCCACTGGGCTGGAAGCGATAGGCCTTCAGCGCTTGCGCGATCTTGCCGGCCGGCGCATTGACCGGAATGCCACGCAACGCGAGCAGCTTGCCCTCGGCGAGGCCCGCGACATCCGGCACCTCGCCCAGCGCCTCTTCCGACGACCAGATCAGCCCGTAGCGTTCGACCGCCGGATAGGTGCGGTTGGTGATGGTGCGAGCCGGCGCATCGGCAGGGTGCGCAGGGATGTAGGTGCAGCCGGCGGTACGGTTGGAATATCGCCAGCCATGATACTGGCACTTCAGCTCGCGACCGTCATTGATGCCGATCGACAGCCTGACGCCGCGATGCAGGCAACGGTTCTCCCAGATGTTGACATAGCCGTCATCGGCCCGCCAGACCGCGAACTCGCGACCGAGCAACTGGCCGTGGAACACATGGCGGAACGGCAGGTCATGGGCAGCGGCGATCGGATGCCACCGGCTTCGGGCTTCTTCCAACATCAAATCGTCTCCAAAATGTCCTGGTCAGGCTGCAGCTGGGATGACCCCGTAGGTCACTCCCTTCTGGCTGAGCCAGCGCCGGTAGGCGATCGCCGACTTGTCGGCGCGGATCGGGGTTTCGGCGCGCGGATCGAGCGGAAGACGCTTCGGCACCTGGTTTTCCAGGATCGGCTTGTCCTGGCCGAAGATCGTCTGCTGGAAGCGCTTGATCACCTTGTCTTCGCTGTTCTCGTCCAGCACGCAAAGCAGCATGTGGGCGCGTACGTGCTCCTGGTCGACTGGCTGCAGGAAGATGGCGATCACATCGCGCCGGCTCTCGTCGACCGGGCTGGATTTATAGAGCACCGAGCAATAGGGATGCGGCACGCGGTAGACATAGTCGACATCGGCGCCGCCGTCCGAGGCGGTCGAGGCCATCGGCTGGAAGAAGCGGCAGCGGGTCGCCAGAATCTCGTCGCGGTCGACCGAAATCTCGACATCGTATTCCTTGACTTCGGTATGCGGTTCGGCGCCGAGGATATCGGTGTGGACATATGGAAAATGGCCCATGTCGAGAAAGTTCTCGATGGCGCGCGGCGCCGAGACGTTGACGCCGAAGGTCGCGGCGTTGAGCCGGCGCCGGTCGGGCTCGGCATATTCGGGAATCGGGAAGAGGTCGGCCGAAGGCTCACCCAACGAGGTCCAGACATAGCCATAGGCGCTTTTCGCCGGCAGCCTATCGGGCGCCGCTACGTGGTCGGCCCGGCGCAGGTCTGGCCGCGAGCGCCAGACCACCGGCTCACCACTCACGTCGACCGAAAAGCTGAGGCGCTCCTCGAGCAGTACCGTCTGCTGGACGGAGCCGGGGACAGCCTCGGCGATCGCACCAATCGGATGCCAGAGATTGAGCACCACAGGGTCCGTGCATTTCGTCATAATGTCTTTCCTTTGCATGCAGCGGACATCGTGATCAGGCTCGCGCCGGTATGGCGCCGTAAGTGACGGAGCGATCGCGCAGCCACCGCCGGTAGGAGACCGAGACGGCATCGGCGCGGATCGGTGTCTCGGCGCGCGGATCGAGCGGCAGGCGCCTGGGAACCTGGTTCTCGAGGATCGGCTTGTCCTGCGCGAAAATCAATTGCATGAAGCTACGCACGGCCGCCGCCTCCATGCCTTCCTTGAGATAGCAAAGATATGGATGCGCGATGCAGTTCTCTTCGTCCACCGGCTGCACGAAGAGCGTGATGACGTCGAGCCGGTGCTTCTGGATCGGGTTGCTCTTGTAGAGCGCCACCGTATAGGGCCGGATTACCTTGTAGATGTAATCGACGACGAAACCTTCCTTGGCGGTGGGCGAAGCAACGGGCTGATAGAATTTGCACTCGGTCGCCAGAACCTCGTCCTGCGCGGTGATCTCGACATTGTAAGGCGCCACTTCGGTGTGCGGCTCCTCGCCCAGCCATCCGGTGTGAACGAAAGGGAAGTGGCCCATGTCGAGGAAGTTCTCGACGGCACGCAGGCCGGACACCTTGGCCGCGATCGATCCACCACTGACGAGGTGACGATCCCCTTCATTGGCCTCGGGGATGTAGACGATCTCGCGCCAGGGCTTGTCGAGGCATGCCCAGATGAAGCCGTAACGTTCAGCCGAGTTGACGACGGCGCCATTATCGGCACGGACGACCTCGGCCTTGTCCACGCGCTTACGGACGACCAGGTCGACGCCGAGCAGCCTTGTCGGAAATGGCATATCCGCGGAGAGCGATTCCTGGTCGGCAACGATATGCCAGTCGTTCAGAAGCTCCCGGTCGACGCAGTGGGTAGCCATCGGCATCCCTTCCAACTCGGCTAGCCCTTCACCATGAACCTAGCCCGGCGTTTCGACATAACGAAAACACAAGATTGGATATCAATCAACGATTTTTTGTCAGCCAAAGCGTATTTTTGTGTTGACAGATTTCGATGATTGACTTCCGATGTATGGAATTCTGAATTTGAGATATGTCGCATCGCGACAGGGCATGTCTTCACTACGGAAAGCCTGCTAATCATGTCCTCGAACTCGCGGAGAACCGCGCCTTGAGCAGCCGTTCCCAGACGATAGCGGATATCCTGACGCGCGCCATCATCGACCATCGGCTGGTACCCGGCTGCAAGCTCGGCGAGCGCGAGCTTTCCGAGATTTTCGACGTCAGCCGCATCGTCGTGCGCCAGGCCCTGATCCGGCTCGCCGACGATGGGCTCGCCCAGATCGAGCGCAATCGCGGCGCCTTCGTCGCCAAGCCGAGCATGCAGGAAGCGATGGAGATCTACGACGCGCTGACGCTCGTCGAACAAGGCGTCGCCGCCCAGCTCAGCGACCGTCTTGGTCCTGCCGGATGGGCTGAGCTGCGTCAGCATGTCGAACGCCAGCGCCAGGCTGTCGCCGCCGGCAACGATGCGTTGGCCGACGTGCTCGGCCAGGAATTCCATTCGGTCTTCGTGCGGTTGAGCCGCAACAAGGTGATGCAGGAAATCCATGCCCAGCTCGTGCGCCGCACGACGCTGCTACGCTCCTTGATCACGGCCGACTTCGATTATTGCAATCTGCTCGACGACCACTCACGCGTCGTCGACCTTCTTGAAAAGGGCCGGCTGAAACAGGCCATGGACCTGATCGACACGCACCACCGCGCGGTGGTGCGCGGCTACATCATGGATCGCGAAGTGTACGCGGAATTGACGCCCGCCGAGGCGCTGGCGCCCTATCTCGACGGCAAGGCGGACAGCGCGACGGCGCCGGTCGCGTCGAGAAGGCCGGCCAAGACATCCGGCAATGGCGACGGCACGGCGCACGTGCATGTCCATCTCCCCAAGCAAGATCCGGCACCGAAAAGCCGGGCATCAACCAAAAAAGCCAACAGAGGGTTACAATCATGAACGAGCTGACAAGACGTGGATTCCTGAAATACAGTGGCGCGCTGGGTGCGGCACTTGGCACCGGAGGACTGAGCACCATCGCCAGAGCCGATGACGTGCTCAAGATCGGCGTCGTCTATGTCTCGCCGATCGCCGAGATCGGCTGGACCAAGCAGCACAGCCTCGGCGTCGAGGCGATCAAGTCCGAATTCGGCGACAAGGCGAAACTCACCGTCATCGACAATATCTTCATGCCGCAGGATGCGGAGCGCGTCTTCCGCGAGCTTGCCAGCGCCGGCAACCAGTTGATCTTCGGCACCAGTTTCTCGCATGGCACGCCGATGCAGAAGGTGGCACCGCGCTTCCCCAAGATCGCTTTCGAGCATTGCTCGGGCATCGTCCATCTCGCCAATCTCGGCACCTTCGAAGCCAAGTATTATGAAGGCACCTTCGTCGCCGGCGCGGCGGGCGGCTACATGTCGAAGTCGGGCAAGATCGGCTTCATCGGCGGTTTCCCGATCCCCGACATCGTCGGCCCGGCCAACGCGCTGTTGCTCGGCGCCCAGAGCGTCAACCCGAACGCCACCTGCAACGCCATCTTCCTCAATTCCTGGTTCGATCCGGGCAAGGAGAAGGAAGCCGCCAAGACACTGCTTTCCCAGGGCTGCGACGTCATCTGCTCGATGACCGACACGGCGACCGGCGTGCAGGTCGCCGGCGAAGGCGGCGCGTGGTCGATCGGTTACGCCAGCGACATGTCGAAATTCGCTTCCGGCAAGCAGCTCACCTCCTTCGTGCTCGACTGGACCAGCGACTATGTCGGCGCCGCCAAGGCTGTAGCGGCGGGCAGCTGGAAACCTGAAGTGCGCTGGGACGGACTGGCAGCGGGCGTGGTCAAGATGGCGCCCTACAATGAAGGCATACCGGCCGACACCAAGACCAAGCTGAAGCAGCTCGAAGCCGATATCGGCAGCGGCAAGGTGCATCCTTATGGCGGCGAACTGAAGGATCAGGGCGGCACCGTCAAGGTCGCGGCCGGATCGGTGCTCGACGACGACAGCATCCGCGGCATGAACTGGTTCGTCAAGGGAATGATCGGCAAATTGAGCTGATCGCATTCGAAGAAACGGGGGGCGTCGAACGGCAATTTCCGGCGTCCCCCGTCTGGTTCCCGTCCAACCCCGCTGCAAGCCCGGCAGGACCCGCCATGC
This sequence comes from Mesorhizobium sp. B2-8-3, assembly GCF_006440815.1. NCBI lineage: Bacteria > Pseudomonadati > Pseudomonadota > Alphaproteobacteria > Hyphomicrobiales > Phyllobacteriaceae > Mesorhizobium > Mesorhizobium sp. B2-8-3. Next base: position 22,842 of record NZ_VFTW01000043.1, on the reverse strand, counting down.
ATCCGCGACTAGAATTGCGCAACATCTCAAAGCGCTATCCCGGCGTCGTAGCCAATGACGACGTCTCGCTGTCGATTCAACCCGGCGAAATCCATGCGGTGCTCGGCGAAAACGGCGCCGGCAAATCGACGCTGATGAAGATAATCTACGGGGCGGTGCAAGCCGATTCCGGTGACATCTATTGCGACGGCAAGCTTATCGCGGCGCATAATCCGGCGACGTCGCGCGCGCTCGGCATCGAGATGGTCTATCAGCATTTCGCATTGTTCGAGTCGGTCTCGGTGGTCGAGAACATCGCGCTGTCGGCGAGCAGCGCCTTCCATCTGCCTTCGCTTGCCGAAAAGATCCGCGAGCTTTCGCTGCGCTACGGCATGCCCATCGACCCGTATCGCCAGGTGCATGACCTGTCGGTCGGCGAGCGGCAGCGCGTCGAGATCGTGCGCTGCCTCTTACAGGCGCCAAAACTCCTGATCCTCGACGAGCCGACCTCGGTGCTGACGCCGCAGGCCGTGGTCAAGCTGTTCGATACACTGCGGCAGCTCTCGGCCGAAGGCTGTTCGATCGTCTATATCAGCCACAAGCTCGACGAGGTGCAGGAACTCTGCGACACCGCGACCGTGCTGCGCAACGGCAAGGTCACCGGCACCGCGCGGCCGAAGGAAACGACCTCGCTGGAGCTTGCCCGCATGATGGTGGGTTCCAGGCTGCCGGAAATGCATGTCAGCCCCGCCATTCCCAGCGACAGGCCGGTGCTCGAGGTCAGAAATCTTTCAGCCGACGCACGCGACCATTTCGGCGTCGACCTTAAGGATGTCTCCTTCAACGTGCATGGCGGCGAGATCGTCGGCCTGGCGGGAGTCTCCGGCAACGGCCAGGCCGAGTTGATTGCACTGCTCAGCGGCGAGCGCCGGCATGGCCAAGGCGACGCGATCAAAATCAACGGAGCGCCGGCCGCCACCTTGCGGCCCGACGAGCGCCGCAAGCTCGGCCTCGCCTTCATTCCCGAGGAACGGCTCGGGCGCGGCGCCGTGCCGTCGCATACGTTGTGGGAAAACGCCGTGCTGACCGCCCATCGCTTCGGCACGGTCCGCAAGGGTCTCGTCGACCGCCGCAAGGCCGCCGCCTTCGCCGCCGGCATCATCGACAGGTTCAAGGTCAAGGCCAACGGACCGGGCTCGACGGCGCAGAGCCTGTCCGGCGGCAATTTGCAGAAATTCATCGTCGGCCGCGAGATCGCGCTGGCGCCGAAGCTGCTGCTTGTCTCGCAGCCGACCTGGGGGGTCGATGTCGGGGCAAGCGCCTTCATCCGACAGACCATCGTCGATCTGAGCCGCGCCGGCGCCGCGGTGTTCGTCGTCTCGGAGGAACTCGACGAGCTGTTCGAGATCTGCGACCGGCTGCTCGTCATCTGTCAGGGTCGCGTGTCGCCGCCGCTGGCGCGCACCAGCACCGACCGCGAGGAGATCGGGTTGCTGATGACCGGCCGGACAATGGGCAAGGACAAGACAGGGAGCAGCAGCGTTGCGCATCAGGATTGAACAAAGGCCGGAGCCTTCGGCCACGATGCGCATCGCCGCGCCGGTGCTGGCGTCCGTCCTGACGCTGATCGTCGGCTCGGTCTTCTTCGCCTCGCTCGGGCATGATCCGCTGCCGACGCTCTATGCCTTCTTCATCGAGCCGCTGAGCTCGATGAATGGCCTCTCGGAATGGTTGCTGAAAGCCTCACCGCTGATCCTGATTGCCTGCGGACTGGCGATCGGCTTTCGCGCCAATGTGTGGAACATCGGCGCCGAGGGGCAATTCACGATGGGCGCGATTGCCGCGAGCGGCGTCGGCCTGTTCTGGCCGAACCCGGACAGCGCCCTGCTCTTGCCGCTGATGTTCCTGGCCGGGATGGCCGCCGGGATGGCCTGGGCGGCGATCCCCGCCTTCCTGCGCTCGCGCATGAACACCAACGAGATCCTGGTCACGCTGATGATGACCTATATCGCGACGCTGTTCCTGTCCTATCTGGTGCATGGACCATGGCGCGATCCCGCCGGCTTCAACTATCCGCAGACGGCGCTTCTGCCGGCGGCCGCGATGTTTCAGTCCTTCGATCCGGCCTACCGGGTGAACTCCTCGATCTTCATCACTGTCGTCGCCGTGCTTTTGATGTGGCTGTTCGCCGACCGCAGCTTCCTCGGCTACAAGATGTCGGTCAGCGGCGCGGCCCCGCTCGCCGCTCGCTATGCCGGCTTTCGCGAGTCGGCTGCGGTGTGGATCGGATTGCTGGCTGGCGGCGCCGCGGCAGGCATTGCCGGCATGGCGGAAGCTGCCGGACCGCTCGGACAGCTTTCGCCGCAGATTTCGCCCGGCTACGGCTTTGCCGCCATCATCGTCGCCTTCATCGGACGTCTGAATGCCTTCGGCATCGTGCTCGGCGGGCTGTTGATGTCGCTGCTTTTCCTCGGCGGCGAAGGCGTGCAGATGACGCTTGCCCTGCCCTCGGCCCTGACGCGCATCTTCCAGGGCATCCTGCTGTTATTCCTGCTCGCAGCCGACTTCTTCATTTTCTATCGCATTCGCCTGGTGCGGCCGGCCCCTGATGCGCATGCGCCCGAGACGGCGCGATAGCGGGAGAAATCGGATGGAACTCTTCATCGCCATCTTCACCGGCACCATCATCGCCGCCACGCCGCTGATCTTTGCAGCACTTGGCGAGCTCGTGGTCGAGAAATCCGGCGTGCTCAATCTCGGCATCGAAGGCATGATGCTGATGGGTGCGGCGCTTGCTTTCTGGGCGGTCACCGCCGGCTATCCGATGCCCGTTGCAATCCTCGCCGGCGCGCTGGCCGGCGCTGCCGCCTCACTGCTCTTCGGCGTGCTGGCGCTAACCTTCCTCACCAACCAGTATGCCGCCGGCTTGGCGCTGGCGATCTTCGGTTCCGGCGTGTCGGCATTCATCGGTCGCGGTTTCGGCAGCGATCCGATCGAAGCGCTGCACGGCGTCAGCATGCCCATCCTCTCCGACCTGCCGGTGCTCGGCCCGCTGCTCTTCCGCTTCGATCCGCTTGTATACCTGGCACTCTTGATGTTCGTGGCGATCAGTTGGTTCCTTTATCGCACCAAGGCAGGCCTCATCCTGCGCACGATCGGGGAATCGCCGCAGACCTCCCACGCCATCGGCTATCCGGTGATCCGGATCCGCTACATGGCGGTGCTGTTCGGCGGGCTGATGGCAGGCCTCGCCGGCGCCTATCTGTCGGTCGCCTACACGCCGCTCTGGGTCGAGAACATGACCGCGGGCAAAGGCTGGATCGCCTTGGCGCTGGTGGTCTTCGCGACATGGCGGCCGCTGCGTGTTCTGCTCGGCGCCTGGCTATTCGGCGGCATGACGATCCTGCAACTCCAAGGACAGGCTCTAGGCCTTCAGGTCCCATCCGAACTGCTGTCGGCCCTGCCTTATCTGGCGACGATCGTGGTGCTGGTGCTGATCTCGCGTAACCGCCAGATATTGGCGCTGCATTTTCCAGCCTCGCTGGCAAAACCGTTTCGACCGGCCGGTTGAGACCCGCCTTTCGCACGTTGTTGCCAGCGATTGCCGCATGGATCGTCGGTGAGCTTTTTCGATATCCGGGGCCGCGCGCTATGTTCAGCAGGTCACATCAACAAGATCGAGAAAATTGACCAACGGGACCCAAATCATTTCATCCAAATCTCGCTATTGACGCCAAGAGCGGGTCAGCAAGATGTCGCCATGCGGAAGCTGCGCACGAAGCTGTCCACCACATTGTCGAGGTCGGCCATCGACAGGCAGAGCGGCGGGCACATTCTGATGACGTTGCGGTACGGACCCGAGCGGCTGGCGACGAGGCCCTGACGCCGGGTTTCCTCGAAGACCTGCAAGGTTGCTTCGGGCGCCGGCTCCTTCGTTGCGCGGTCCTTCACCAGCTCGATGGCGAGCATCAGGCCTTGTCCCCTGACGTCGCCGATCAGCGGGAAATCTTTCTTTAGCTCCTGAAGCCTTTCCTTCAGCGCGCCGCCGACCTTGGCGGCATTCTCCTGCAGCCGCTCGTCGCGCATCACCTCGAGCACCGCGCGGCCTGCCGCGCAGGCGACGGGATTGGCGCCGTAAGTGTGGAACAGGAACTTGTCGGCCATGGACTCCGCGACGGCGCGCCTGGCAATGACGGCGCCGAGCGGAATGCCGTTACCGACACCCTTGGCGACGACGACGATGTCGGGAACGACGCCATGCGATTCGAACGCCCAGAAGGCATCGCCAGTGCGTCCGACGCCGGACTGCACCTCATCGATGATGCAGACGCCGCCCGCCGCCCGCACGCGTTCGAAAGCGCCGGCGATGTAGCCGGCAGGCATCGGCACGATGCCGCCATAACCCTGCACCGGCTCGATGATCATGCCGGCCAGCCGGCCGCTGGTCGAGCTGGATATGGCGCGCTCGACCTCGTTCAGATATGGCTGCACGCCTTCGCCGTGGACGCCGCGATACTGATTGGGCTCGGCTACGAACGTCACCCCGCCGAGTTGCGGCACCTGATGACGAAAACCGGCTATGCCTGTTACCGACTGGGCGCCGAATGTGGCGCCGTGATAACTTGAGCCGAGCGCCAGCATGTCGATGCTGCCGGTGTGCGAGCGCGCCATCAGCAAGGCAAGGTCGATCGCTTCGGCGCCGCTGTTGGTGAAATGCACGACCCAATCGTGACCGGCCGGCATCGTCGCCACCAGTTCCTCGGCGTATTGGGCGGGAACCGGATGGTAGAACATCGTCGTGCAATGCGTCAGCTCGCTCACCTGCTCGGTGGCGGCCTTGACCACCTGCGGATGGGCGTGGCCGACCGAGATGCACAGGTTCATGCCGAGCAGGTCGATGTATTTGCGGTCCTTCTCGTCCCAGACATATTGGCCCCTGCCGCGCTTGAGGATCAGCGGTTCCTTATAGGGAACGAATTTGCGCTGTGAGGCCGAATAGAAGCGGTTCCGCCGATCGACAATCGCCTCGGTCGACCAGTCGATGTCCAGACTTGAATGGACGTGCGGAGCGTTCATGCCGTATCTCCAGTGTTGCGAATTCCGGAGATTGAAAACACGGAATGCGTGGCGCGCACACCGGCAAAGCTCGTCATCAGGATAACTGATGAAGCTGATTAGTCGCTCCTCGAGGGGCGGTCGAGCGTGTAGCAGTCGGCCGGAAGGCCGGGCAGGCGCGTGCTGATCGCCTGGGTCAGCACTTCCGCGGTGCGGTCGGCGAAAGCCTCGGGGATATTTCCGAGTTCGCGCTCACGCGCCACCAGCAGAATGTTGCGTGACAGGCTGGTGAAGGGCAGAGGATGGACGTCGATCTCCATGCCTTCCGCCAGGCCATCGATGAGCAAGGTCGGCGTCAGGATGGCGAAGCCCATGCCAGCGGCCACCGGCGCCATCACCACACTGGAACGATCGCCTTCCATGGCGCGCGCAATCTCGATGCGCAGCCGGCTGAGATGCTGATCGACGCGCAGGCCGACAGGCGTCTCGCGCGAGAAGCGCACGAAGGCAAGCTTCTTGGACAGCTTGACGATGTCGCCGACATCGCCGGCAAAGCCTTTCGGCGTCACCAGCAGGAATTTCTCGGTCATCACCGGATAGCGCGTCAGCCCCTCGATCTCGAACAACTCTCCCGACGTAACCGCAAGGTCGGCGCGGCGAGCGCGCAGCAAGGCGACGTGGTCGGTAGCGAGCCCCGCGAACAGGCTGAGTTCGGGAATGCCGAAGTTCTTGCGGGCCAGCACCGAAAGCGCCGGCGCCAGGGTGGTCGCGATCGACGCCAGAAGCGCGATGCGCAAAAGCGGCAGCGGCGCCGCGTTGACGCGCCGCGCATCCGTGCGCAAGCCCTCGACCTCGCTCAGTATGGCGACCGCGCGGCGATGCAAGGCGATGCCGGCCTTGGTGAGCTCAATCGGTCGCAGATTGCGGTCGATCAGACTGACGCCGAGCGCGCTTTCCAGATTCTTCAGATGCTGGGAAGCGGCCGATTGCGTCATGCCCAGCATCTGCGCCGCCTGCGTTACATGCCTGGTCTCTACGATGGCGACGAACACCTCGATCGACCGGAACAGATTGAAATCGAAACTGCCGCTCTTCACCCGCAACTCCGCCCTCAAGGCTCCATAAGTTTTCCTAATGTTGCGAAATTTAGGTTGAGCGCAAGAGGCTTGGCGGAAAAGATCGCCCGGTTCGATCCAGCAAAGGTAGCTACAAGGTGAATGACAGCGCACGCATCGTGATCATTGGCGGCGGAGTCATTGGCCTCGGCATAGCCTATCACCTGGCTGAATTGGGTGTGAGCGATGTCGTCCTCCTGGAACGCCACCAGCTGACCAGCGGCACTTCCTGGCATGCAGCCGGAATCGTCGGTCCGTTGCGCGCCAGCCTCAACCTGACAAGGCTGGCGCAATATGCGACCGAGCTGTTTCCACGCCTCGAGGAGCTGACCGGCCAGGCGTCCGGCTACAGGCGCACCGGCGGCCTCTGGCTGGCGCGGCGTCCGGAGCGCATGGACGAGTTGAAGCGCATCGCGCATATGGGCGATGTCTGCGGCCTGACGGTGGGGATCGTCGATCAGACCGGCGTGGCGGAACGCGTGCGCGGCATCGTTGCCGACGGGGTTGAAGGCGCGCTCTGGGTCGAGGAAGACGGTCAGGCCAATCCGGTCGACATCTGTGCCGCCTACGCTAAACGTGCGCGCGCCGCCGGGATTCGCATCCTGGAAGGGGTTTCTTGTTCAGGCATAGTGACCCGCAATGGACGGGTCGCGGGTGTGAGGCTCGCCTCGGGCGTCACCATCGATTGCGAGATCGTCGTCAACTGCACCGGCGCCTGGGCGCGCGATGTTGGTGCTCTGGCCGGCGTTCCGGTGCCACTGCAGGCGGTCGAGCACATGTATGTGGTGACCGAGCCGATCACCGGCCTGCAGGATCCGTTCCCGATCCTGCGCGACCTCGACGAAGGCATCTACATCAAAGGCGATTCCGGCAAGCTGGTGCTGGGCGGGTTCGAGCCGAATGCCAAGATCTTCGACGTCCGCGGACCGGCGGGTGACAGGCCTTTCCTCGAACTGCCGGAGGATTGGGAGCAGTTCGAACCGTTCATGTCTGCCGGGCTGAAGCTTCTGCCGGCGCTGTCCGATACCGGCATACGGCATTTCATGAATGGGCCGGAGAGTTTTACGCCGGATACACGTCCGCTGATGGGCGAGTCGCCCTATCTGCGCGGCTTCTATGTCGCCGCCGGCTTCAACTCGACCGGCATGATGTCGTCGGCCGGTGCCGGCAAGGCGATGGCCGAGTGGATCGTCGACGGCGAGCCCGGGCTTGATCTCTGGGCGCTCGATATCGCCCGTTTCGACCGCTCGGCTGCGGCGCGTTCCTTTGTCGGCGCCAGGATGGAAGAATCAGTTGCCGATCTCTTCCGCATGCACTGGCCCTACAAGCAGGCAACCGCCGGTCGCGATGTGAGGCGTTCCGCCTTCCATAGGACCTTCGCAGAAGCCGGCGCCGTGTTCGGCGCACCGACCGGCTGGGAGCGGCCGCTGTGGTTCGGCGGAGAGGAGACGCGCGGCTACTCCGTGGGAACCCAGAAATGGTGGGGCGCGGCCAAGGCCGAAGCCGAGCGGATGGCGCAAGGCGTCGGATTGTTCGAGCTTTCGCCCTTCACCAAGATCGACGTGCGCGGACGCGACGCGGCCAAGCTGATGCAGAGGCTGTGCACGGCCGATGTCGACCGGCCCGAAGGCCGCGCCGTGTATACACAGATGCTCAATGCGCGCGGCGGCATCGAGGCCGACGTGACGGTCGCGCGGGTCGGAGCGGATGCTTTCCGTGTGATCTCGGGTGCAGCGACAAGGCAGAAAGACCTCGCTTGGATTAGCCGCCATGCCGAAGATCTTGGCCTCAATGTTTCGGTCTTCGACGCCACATCCGCTGAGGCCGTTCTCGGCATCATGGGGCCGCGCTCGCGCGACCTGCTGCAAGGCCTGACCGACGCCGATCTTTCCGATGCGGCATTTCCATTTTCCACCTCACAACGCATAGATATCGGCACCGCCAACGTCCGCGCCATCCGAGTCAGTTTTGTCGGCGAGCTCGGCTTCGAACTTTACGTGCCGGTAGAGCATGCCGAAAGCGTGTTTGCCACGATCATCTCGGCTGGCAGCGGCTATGGCTTGGCGCTTTGCGGGCACTACGCACTCGATGGCTGCCGGTTGGAAAAGGGCTACCGCCATTGGGGACACGATATCGGTCCGAAGGACACGCCATTGGAGGCGGGCCTCTCTTTTGCGGTATCCTGGAAGAAGAGCGATTTCATCGGCCGCGAGGCGCTGCTTAGGCAGGAGGCCGAGGGCGTACAGCGCCGGCTGATGCATTTCGCCATTGAAGGAGCTAACCCCCTTCTGCTGCATGACGAGCCGATCTATCGAAACGGCAAGCTGGCCGGATTGACGACCTCGGGCGGGCTCGGCGCGCGCACGGGTCTCAGCCTTTGCCTTGGCTACGTCGCCAGCGATCCGGGCGAGCCGAAAACGCAGCTCTTTCAGTCTGACTACGAAATCGCGGTCGCCGGCACACGCTACAAAATGCGTACGCTCGACAAACCGCCTTACGACCCAACCGGAATGCGCATGCGCGGACATGCGGAGGAGACGCTATGAGACAACATGCCCGCGTGGTCATTATCGGCGGTGGCGCCATGGGAGTGTCGCTGCTCTATCACCTTGCCAAGCGAGGCTGGAGCGATGTCATGCTTGTCGAGAGACAAGAGCTGACGGCAGGCTCAACCTGGCATGCGGCGGGGCTCTGCACGCATTTCGCCCACAATGCAACGATCATGGAGATGCGCGCCCATTCGGTGCGGCTCTATCGCGAGATACTGACCGCCGAGACCGGACTGCCAACCGGCTTCCATGCCAGCGGCGCGCTGCGCATCACCCGCTCGAAAGCGCGCATGGATGAGTTCCGCCATGTGCAAGGGCTCGGCCGGTTCGTCGGTCATGACTTCCACATCCTCAGTCCAGCCGAGCTCAAGGATATCTATCCGCTCTGCCACACGGACGAGGTCATCGGCGCAATCTACGAGCCTAATGACGGCCATGTCGATCCGACACTGGCCACCAATGCCATGGCCGCTGGCGCGCGCTCGCGTGGCGCCGAGATCGTGCGGCACAATCCGGTACTGGGGATCGAGCGCAAGCCGTCCGGCGAATGGCTGGTGCGCACGGAGCAGGGCGACATCGTTGCCGAGCATATCGTCAACGCCGCCGGCACATGGTGCCGAGAGATCGGCGCAATGATGGGCATCGACTTGCCTGTCGTGCCGATGCTGCACCAATATGTCGTGACCGACACCGTTCCGGAAATCGCCGAGCGCATCGCCGCCGGCGCCAAGGAACTGCCGATCATCCGCGATCCGGAAGAAAGCTGGTACCTGCGCCAGGAGCGCGACGGCTACATCGTCGGCCCTTATGAGAAGTCGGCCCATCCGTGGGCGATCGACGGGGTGCCGCCGGAGTTCGGCATGGAATTGCTGCCGCCCGATCTCGACCGCGTCGAGCACATCATCGCGCTGGCCATGGACCGGGTGCCAGCGCTCGCCAATGCCGGCATCAAGACAGTGGTCAACGGCCCGATCACTTTCACGCCCGACGCCAACCCGCTGATCGGCCCTGCCTTTGGCCTCGGCAATGCATGGCTGCTCACCGGCTCCAGCATGGGCGTGATGGAAGGCGGCGGCGCCGGCCGTTTCCTTGCCGACTGGATCACCGACGGGGCGCCGCGCAGCGATGCGCTCGCCATCGATCCGCGCCGCTTCGGCAACTATGCCGACCGCGACTATCGCATCGACAAGGCGGTCGAAGGGTTCGGCCTGCAATTCGGGATCCACTATCCCAACGAAGAACGCGACGCCGGCCGGCCGCGTCGCACGACGCCGGCGCTGGACCTTCAAAAAAGCCAGGGCGCCGTGCTGGGCGTCGCCTATGGCTGGGAGCGGCCAAACTGGTTCGCCGTCAAAGGCGCCGACCGCGATCCGCCGCTGACCTTCCGCAAGCCCGGCTGGTTCGACGCCGTGCGTGGCGAGTGCCTTGCCGTGCAGGACAGCGTCGGCGCCATCGACCTCTCCGCGTTTTCCAAATTCGAGATCGGCGGGCCCGGCGCCAGCGCGTTCATGGCGTCGCTCGGCGCCAACCGGCCACCCGAACGCCTCGGCCGCATCGGCCTCATTCACGTGCTGACGGCGAATGGCGGCGTGGCGTCGGAATTTACCGTGACGCGCTTCGGCGATGACGGGTTCTATCTCACCAGCGCCGCCCTCGCGGAAAGGCATGACGAGGATGTGCTGCGCTCGCGCGCCGCGTCTTTTCCTAGCGTGACGATCGACAACGTCACGGAAAGACGGGGGGTGCTGGGGGTGATGGGACCACGCGCCCGCGACCTGCTGGCAAAGATCTGCGAAGCGGATCTGTCTAATACGGCATTTCCCTGGCTTTCCGCGCAGATCATCCGGGTGGCGGGCATCAAGGCGGCTGCACTTCGGGTCTCCTATGCAGGTGAGCTCGGGTGGGAATTGCATGTGCAGCTCGCGCAATTCGGTAAGCTTTACGAAGCGGTCGCCAAGGCCGGCGCGCAGTTCGACCTACGTCCGTTTGGCATCTATGCGCTGAACGCGATGCGGCTGGAAAAAAGCTATCGCGGCTGGGGCGCGGACCTGACCACCGAGCGGACGCCGCTGGAGGCTGGATTGAGCGCTTTGGTCAAAACCGAGGGGCGGACATTCGTCGGCCGCGAGGCGATGCTGGCACGCGTCGGCGACAGCTCCTGGACAATGGCGTTGCTCGAGATCGACGATGACGGTGAACGTCTGCCTTTCTACGCCCACGCGGTGATGCAGGCAGGCCGCCCCGTCGGGATCGTCACCTCCGGCGCGCGTGGTTTCCGGACCGGCAAGACGCTTGCCCTCGCCTATCTGCGGCCCGGCATCTCGCCGCAGCAATTGACGGTTTCCATCCTCGGCCGGGAGTTCTCCGCGCGTGAGCTTCGCGAGGCGCCTTACGACCCAGCCAATATGCGGCTTCGCGGACTTCAGCCCGCCGAGCAGTCTGCCTTAACGCCCGCTTGATATCGGAGCAGACCATGGACAAGGAAGCGACGATCACCACCGAAACGCATGCTCCGAGAACCGGCGGCCGCGCAGGAAGGCTCGGCCAGCGCAGCGCGCGGCAGGCGCCGCGGCGCCCCTATATCCGCCGCAGGATCGGCACCTTCAACATCCTCGATGAGGAGGGGCTGAGCCTGATCGAAGCCAATGCCGACCAGTTGCTCAAGGAAGTCGGCATGGAATTCCATGACGATCCCGAGATCCTCGATATCTTCCGCAACGCCGGCGCCGACGTGCAGGGGACGAGGGTACGCTTCGAGCCCGGCATGTGCCGCAAGATCATCCGCGCCACCGCGCCTTCGCAATTCAAGCAGCATGCGCGAAATCCCGAGAACACGGTGATGATCGGCGGCGACAATACGGTGCTCTGCCCATCCTGGGGACCGCCCTTCGTGCATGACCTCGATCGCGGCCGCCGCTACGCGACGATCGCGGATTTTCGCGATCTGGTGAAGATGCACCAGATGATCCCGCATCTGCATCATTCGGGCGGCGTCGTCTGCGAGCCGGTCGACCTGCCGGCCAACAAGCGCCATCTCGACATGCTCTATACCCACATCCGTCATTCGGACCGCGCCTTCATGGGCGCGTTCATCGGCTCGAAGCGGGCGCAGGACGCGGTCGACATGGCCAAGATCGTCTTCGGCGAAGAATTCGTCGCCAACAACGCCGTGCTTTATAACGTCTCCAACACCAATGCGCCGCTGGTGCTCGACGCCAACATGTCGGGCTCGCTGAAGGTCTATGCGCGCAACAACCAGCCGGTCGCCTGCACGCCCTGGACACTGGCTGGCGCGATGAGTCCTTGCACCGTCGCCGGCACGCTGGCGCAAGTGCTGGCCGAAGCGCTGGCCTGCCTCAGCCTCGTGCAGTTGATCAATCCCGGCGCGCCCTGCCTGATGGGGAGCTTCGCCAGCACCATCTCGATGCAGAGCGGCGCGCCGACCTTCGGCACGCCGGAGGCCGGCAAGATGGTGCTTGCGTGCGGGCAATTGGCGCGGCGCGTCGGCGTGCCGTTCCACACCGTCGGTTCGCTGTCGGCTTCCAAGCTTCCCGATGCCCAGGCCGAGCAGGAGGCGACCTGGGGTATATTGATGTCGATGTTTGCCGGCGCCAATGTCATCAACCACGCCACCGGCTGGCTCGAGGGTGGGCTAGTGACCGGCTTCGAGAAGACGGTCATCGACGCCGACCTCTGCGGCAAGCTCGCCAGCCTGTTCGAGGGCATCGATCTTTCCGTCAACGCGCAAGCGATGGAGGCCATCGAGGCAGTCGGGCCGGGCTCGCATTTCCTCGGCAGCGAGCATACGCAAGCCAACTTCCTTTCCGCCTTCTACCGATCCTCCATCAGCGACAACAATTCCTTCGAGCAGTGGAACGAGGAAGGACGGCTGGATGCCGCGCAGCGCGCCAACCGGCAATGGAAGCGGCTGCTCGAGGACTACCACGACCCCGGCCTCGATCCGGCGATCGACGAGGCGCTGCAGGCCTTCATTGCCAACCGAAAGGCCAGTGAGCCCGATCAAGCCTATTTCTAGAGCGACCTGGCTCAGAGCACGTTGCGGAACGCCAGCGACCTTATGCACTCCATCGATTTTCCTTATGTGGTGAAATTTGGGATGGATTGCCTGCATGTTCCGCTAACCTGATGGGTAGACTGAATGAAATCAGCGCAACCAAGTTGGGGAACACCATGAAAGGCTACCTGCTCAAGACCGCGCTCGGCGTCCTTCTGCTGACGCCCGCGGCTTCTTCTTATGCTGCCGACGTGACGATGCCAGACCCGAATTACGCCACCGCGACGGCGGTCATGAACGTCATCAAGAACGCGGCCGAGCAGGAACTGGGGCTGGACGTCTCGACGGTGACGACCACCGCCGTTCCGGTGATCTGGGAAGCGATGAATCGCGGCAAGGGCGAGGTCGATATCTGGCCGGACGTCTGGTTGCCCAACCAGCAAGGCCTTGTCGACAAGTACGTCAAGGGCGCTGGCACCGTGAAGCTCGCCCAAAACGGCTACGAAGCCAAGCAGGGCTATTGCGTCACCCAGGTCACGGTCGACAAATATCACATCAAGGATGTCTCCGATCTCGCCAACCCGGACAACGCCAAGCTGTTCGACACCAATGGCGACGGCAAAGGCGAGATGTGGATCGGCGCGTCTGGCTGGCAGTCGACCAATATCGAGAAGGTCAGGGCGCGTGACTACGGTTTTGCCGATTTCTTCGACCTGCAGGTCACCGACGAAGCGGTGGCGGCGGCCTCGCTCGACCGCGCGGCGAAAGCCGACAAGCCATGGGTCGGCTATTGCTACAGCCCACACCAGAATTTCGCCCGCTACAAGCTCGCCTTCCTGACCGAGCCGAAGAACGACCCGGCGAAATTCGTCGTCGTGCAGCCCAACGACGATCCGCAATGGTTCGAAAAATCGAAGGTGTCGTCGGCCTATGCTGACACCACCGTGCATGTTGCCTATGCTGCCACGCTGGCGCAGCGCCAGCCGGACCTGACGGCGGCGCTGGAGCGTATGAGCTTCAACCCGGACGACATCTCGAAATGGGCATACGCTATCATCGTCGACAAGAAGCCGGCCGACGAGGTGGCCAAGGAGTGGATCAAGGCCCATCCGGGCGACGTGGCAAAGTGGTTCGGCCACTGAGCGGAGTGGCGCACGGCGACCATGGCCGGGAAGCGTAGGCGTGGACGCCGTGTCGGCCAACCTGAACCATAAGCGGAGCGGCTCGGCCGCTCCGCCCGCTATCGTCATGAACGGCGTCTGGAAGGTGTTCGGTCCGCGCGCGCCCGAGGCCATGGCATCCATCCTGCGCGACAGGCTGGACAAGGAGGACGTGGTCAAGCGGTTCGGCTGCGTCGTCGGCGTGGCCGATGTCAGTATCTCGGTCGCGCCCGGCGAAATCTTCTGCGTGATGGGTCTGTCGGGCAGCGGCAAATCGACCTTGATCCGCCATATCAACCGACTGCTCGAACCCTCCGCCGGCGAGATTTTCGTCGACGGCGAGAACATCATGACGAAGACGCCTGCCGAGTTGAGGACGATCAGGTCGCGCAAGGTCAGCATGGTGTTTCAGAGCTTCGGGCTGCTGCCGCACCGCACAGTGCGCGACAATGTCGCGCTGCCGCTGGAAATCCAGGCGGCGAGCAAGCAGCAACGCTTCGACGTCGCCGAGGCAGCGCTCGCCAAGGTCAATCTCTCGGGATGGGGCGACCGCTACTGCCACGAGCTTTCGGGCGGCATGCAGCAGCGCGTCGGCTTGGCCCGCGCGCTGGCGGCGGATTCGGCTATCCTTCTGATGGACGAGCCGTTCAGCGCACTCGACCCGCTGATCCGGCGTCAGCTTCAGGATGAATTCCTGGAACTCTCGCGGTCGATGGGCAAGACAGTGGTGTTCATCACCCACGACCTGGATGAAGCGATCCGTATCGGCGACCGCATCGCCATCATGAAGGACGGGGTCATCATCCAGATCGACACGCCCGAAGACATCGTGACGGCTCCCAGGCACGACTATGTGGCTAAATTCGTCGCCGACATTTCGCGGCTGAAGGTGATCACCGCCGGTCGCATCATGGAGTCCGTCAGCGGTTTCAGCGCAAAGAACCCGCAGTCGGACGTGAGATCTTTGCGCCGGGTTGTCGCGCAGCAGCCGCTCGGGGAACTGGTGGAACTCGCGGCCCAGGATGAGTCGCCGCTGGCCGTGACGGACGCAGAGGGAACAATTGTCGGCGTCGTCGACAGGCAGCTTCTCCTGGATGGATTGCGAAAGGGCGGACAATCGTGAACGCCCGTGATCCGCACGCCACTGGGCGGCTCGAACCGCCGACTGAAGGCCGCCTGGTCGAAGAGTTCGCCGTTCAGAACCCGCATTATTATGTCGGCCGCTTTTCCCACATCCGGCGGGCGCAAAATTCTGTCTGGCCCTTCAACGTCGCAGCCGCGGTGCTCGGTCCGGTCTGGGCGGCGGCGCGTGGCATCGCGGTGCTGTTCTGGATCGTCTTCTTTCTCGAAATGCTCGCGGTCGTTCAGGTCGGCATCGGCGCGGTCGGCAATCTCGGCGCGGCCGAGCAGGCGCGCGCCGAGCGGCTGACCAAGCAAGCTACGGCGCGGGCCGAACAGGCACAGGCGGCGCAAGCTTCAGGCGCGGACAATGCCGAGGGTTTGAAATCGTCGGCCGCGGCGTTGCAGAGAGCCGCGGACAAGGCAAGCGAACAAGCACAGGCGGCCGGGCAGAAAGCGCCTTTGCTGATCGGAACGGGCCTTTTGACGCTGCTTTTCGCGCGGATCATAAACGGGTTTCTTGCCAACCGGCTGCTCGAGCGCCGCTTCGCCCGCTGGCGATCGAACCAGGCTTTGGGGCATGGGCTCAACTATCCGCTTGCGCTGTGCGCGTTTATCTTCTGCATCTTGGCCTATGGCCTCTCAATTTACCGTTTCGCCTGGGCAAACCCGGCCGGCTGGATCATGGCGGCGCCTTCCAATCGCGATTGGCAGGTTGGCCTGTCGTCGGGGCTGGATGGGCTGATGGAAGGGATATCGCATGCGGGCGAAGGCTTCTTCGGCGCAGTCACCGGCGGCATATCGCTGGTACTCGACGGTCTGTCCTACGCGCTGACCGGCATGCCATGGCCGGTGACGATGGCGGTCATCCTGATCCTCGCCTGGCAGTTGGCCGGGTCGCGGGTCACCATCTTCACCGCCGCTGCGCTCGCTTATCTCGCCCTGCTCGGCTTCTGGGAAAAAAGTCTCGAAACGGTGGCGCTGCTTGGAACCTCGGCGGTGCTTTGCCTGGTGATCGGAATCCCACTTGGCATCTGGTGTGGCCGCAGGCCGCGCGTCTACACCGCCTTGCGGCCGGTGCTGGACTTTATGCAGACCATGCCGGCCTTCGTCTATCTCATCCCGGTGATCGCGCTGTTCGGCATCGGCAAGCCGCCTGGTGTGATCGCCACGCTGATCTTCGGCACGCCGCCCGTCGTGCGGTTGACGGCGCTTGGCCTGCAAGGCGTTCCGCCGGCAATCCGCGAAGCCGCACAAGCCTATGGCGCCACGCGATGGTTCCTGCTGACGCGGGTTGACCTTCCTCTCGCCATGCCGTCGATCATGGCCGGCATCAACCAGACCATCCTGATGTGTCTTTCGATGGTGGTCATCGCGTCGCTGATTGGCGCCAAGGGGCTCGGAGAAGACGTACTCAATGCCCTGCAATACGCCGCTGTCGGCCAAGGTTTGCTCGCGGGCTTCGCCATTCTGCTCTGTGCCATGGTGATCGACCGCATCGTGCAGGGACGAGCCAGGTAAAGTCCACCATCAACGGTGCCGCGTCGCTATTCGACTGGATTCTGTCTTCTGCCTTCCCAGGAAGGCTAAAGCGCGTCGCGCTGAAGCGGATTCAGGCGACGCGCTTTAAGCCTTGTTTTCATGCATGTCGTTATCGCAAAACCGCTGCACACTTTTGCGCGACATGCATTAGCGCTTCAATATCTGGCTGAGAAACAGCTTCGTCCGATCATGACGCGGGCGGCCGAAAAATGCGTCTGGCGTGCCCTTCTCGACGATCTGTCCGGCATCCATGATGAGGACGCGGTCGGCCACTGCCCGGGCAAAGCCCATCTCATGCGTCACGCACACCATGGTCATGCCGTCGCGGGCCAGTCCGGTCATCGTCTCCAGCACCTCCGAGACCATTTCGGGGTCGTATCGCCTGCTCGCGCTTATGCCGGCGGAACGTATCGAAAGCTATGGCAAGGCCGCGGCCGTCGGGGTCGCAGGCGAGATCGAACACGCCTCGGCCATGATCCACACGCTGCGCTTCGGCAACGTGTTCCGCGACGCCGTCGGCGGCACGACCTACCTCGAATTCTGCAACACGCGCAACGCGCCGGGCGCGCTGCTGTCGCTGCCGATGATGCACAAGAGCGAGAACGGCCGGCGCTCGCATTTCATCACCGCCAACTTTCAGATCGCCGACGGCCCGGCCGCGGACGAGATCGTCGTGGCCATCGGCGCGGCGTACGGTGGCCGGCTCCATCCGCGGATTGCGGACCGCTTTCAGGACATGAAAGAGATGGAGCAGGAGGCCGCTGGATAAGCGCTTGTGCGCAACACGCTGGCGTTGTTGTCGATAGTCCGCTTCAGGAACGAGCAAGGCCCGCTTAAACGGCCGAGACGAGGGGCAAAGCAGACACGCCTTTACGCAGGCAATTCTACGCTACAGCGCTCGCACCATTCGAAAGCACTTTACGGGATGCGGGCCCAGATCGGCCTGCCATCTCGAAGATGGAGATCCCCAGTCGAGTAAGAGTGAGACATGAAGGCAATTCATAGGGCAGCGAAAACCACCGCCGAAACTAGGCTATCGCCGCCGTTTGTATCCGTCACTCCCACTCGATTGTGCCGGGCGGCTTCGAGGTCACGTCGTAGACGACGCGGTTGATACCCTTGACCTCGTTGATGATGCGGGTGGCGGCCGCACCCAGGAAGTTCATGTCGTAGTGGTAGAAGTCGGCCGTCATCCCGTCGACGGAGGTCACGGCACGCAAAGCGCAGACGAATTCGTAGGTGCGGCCGTCGCCCATGACCCCGACCGTCTGCACCGGAAGCAGCACCGCGAAGGCCTGCCAGATCGCGTCGTAGAGTCCGGCCTTGCGTATCTCGTCGAGATAGATGGCGTCGGCCTCGCGCAGGATCTCCAGCTTCTCGCGCGTGATGCCGCCAGGGCAGCGTATGGCGAGGCCGGGACCGGGGAACGGATGGCGGCCGATGAAGCTTTCGGGCAGGCCGAGCTCCTTGCCGAGCGCCCTCACCTCGTCCTTGAACAGTTCGCGCAGCGGCTCGACCAGCTTCATGTTCATGCGCTCGGGCAGACCGCCGACATTATGGTGCGACTTGATCGTCACCGACGGGCCGCCGGAGAAGGAGACGCTTTCGATGACATCGGGATAGAGCGTGCCCTGCGCCAGGAAATCGGCGCCGCCGAGCTTCTTCGCCTCGTCCTCGAACACTTCGATGAACAGGCGGCCGATGGTCTTGCGCTTCTTTTCGGGATCGGCCTCGCCTTCCAGCGCCGAGATGAAGCGGTCGGAGGCATCGACCAGGATCAGCGGCAGGTTGTAGTGCTGGCGGAACATCTCCACCACGCTTGCCGCCTCGTCCTTGCGCATCAAGCCATGGTCGACGAGGATGCAGGTCAGCTGGTCGCCGACCGCTTCGTGGATCAGAAGTGCGGCGACCGAGGAATCGACGCCGCCCGAGAGCGCGCAGATGACCTTGCCCTTGCCGATCTGCTTGCGGATCGTTTCGACCGCGTGCTCGCGATAGGCGCGCATCGTCCAGTCGCCCTCGATGCCGGCGATGTTGTGGACGAAGTTCCGGAGCAGCCTGGCGCCGTCCGGCGTGTGCACCACTTCCGGATGGAACATGATGCCGTACATCTTGCGCTCGATATCGCCGAAGATGGCGAAGGGCGAGCTTTCCGACTTGCCGAGCACCTTGAAGCCCGGCGGCAGTTCGATGACGCGGTCGCCATGGCTCATCCACACCTGGTGGCGCTGGCCGGGCGCCCACAGGCCTTCGAACAGCGGGCTCTCCTTCTCGATCTCGACGAAGGCGCGGCCGAACTCGCGGTGGTTGGAGCTTTCGGCGACGCCGCCCATCTGCACGCAGAGCGCCATCTGGCCATAGCAGATGCCGAGCACCGGCACGCCGGCGTCGAAGACGACTTGCGGCGCGCGCGGGCTGCCGATGTCGGTGGTCGAGGCCGGACCGCCCGACAGGATCACCGCTTTCGGCTTGATGCGCTTGAAGGCCGCTTCGGCCGATTGGAACGGCACGATCTCGGAAAAGACGCCGGCCTCGCGGATGCGGCGGGCGATAAGCTGGGTGAACTGGCTGCCGAAATCGACAATCAGTACGGTGTCGGTGTGATTGGCTGTCGTCGTCATGGCGAGCCTTTAGAGAAAGAAACGAGTCGGCGCAATGGGCTCAGCGCTGCGGCTTTCCGTCCTTTTTGGCCTATCCCAGCCGGATTGCGCCGGAGACGACCGCCTGCTCCAGCAAGTCGATGGCAGCGGCCAGCTTCTCGTCGATCACGTGCAGATATTCCGTCCAGTCATTGACGTGCCTAAGATCGGCTGCGCCGTCGGAAATGCCGCGCAGGCCGACCAGCGGCACGCCGAACAGCTGGCAGGCGCGCAAGCAGGCGAAGGTCTCCATGTCGACCATGTCGGCATCGATGACGTCATAGGCGGCGCCGGAAATGATCGCGCCGCCGGTCGAGAGCGAGGCGGCCTTGACACCCGGGATGACGAAAGGCAGCGGCACCGTCACCGGCAGGTCGAGGAAAGGCGTCGCGCCCTTCTCGAAGCCGAGCGGCGAAGCGTCCATGTCGCGATAGCTCACCGACACGACCTGGTAGATCTCGGCCTGTTCCAACTTGCGGCTGCCGGCCGAGCCCAGCGAAACAACCAGGTCCGGAAGCACTCCCTCGGCTTTCAACGCCGCAAGCTCGGCGCCCAGCCTGACACCGGCCTCGACCGGGCCGACGCCGGTCATCAGCGGCGTGAACAGGTTTTTCAGGTGCGGGCCGTATTCGGCCTCGACCGCCATGACGAAGAGAACCGCCTTGCCGGCAATCTGAACTGCACCCGCCATGGATCAGCCTTCTATTCCGTCGCGGCCGACCACCGTCATCATGGTGCCGGTCATGGTGGCGATCAGCTTGGCCTCGCCGTCGGCGGCGAAGGCATAGGCCTGGCCGTCGGCGACGATGATGGTGCGGCCGGGTTTGGTCACGGAACCGCGGAACAGGAACCGCTCGCCCCTGCCCGGAGCCAGGAGATTCACCTTGAACTCGATGGTCAGCACGCTGGAATTCTGCGGCATCAGCGAAAACGCGGCATAGCCGCAGGCCGAATCCAGCGCGGTCGAAATGACGCCGGCATGCAGGAAGCCATGCTGCTGGGTAAGCGAGGCGGAATAAGGCATCTCGATCTCGATGATGCCGGGCGTCACCAGCGTCAGCTCGGCGCCGATCGTGGCCATCGCCTCCTGCCGGGCAAAGGACGCCCTGACGCGTTCCTCGAAGTCGGGAGCCGGTACGATCTTGGCTGCTGCCATGGCGCTTTGCCTCATATTGCTGGCGAAGTTTATTGCAGAGCCCGGCAAAACAGGCAATCCTTTATGCTGCAGCGCAGCAAAAGCCGGTTGTCTTCAAGCAGCCCGGCGCAAGGCGTGGAAATAGAACCCGTCGGTGCCGCTCAACGCCGGTGACAGCGAGATGCCGCCGCCTTCGCCGATACGCGCGGCCCCTTCATGACCAGGGAAGCGGCCATCCCAGAGCTGACGATGATCGACCGGCGCAAAGCCTTCATGGCGCTCGCGGAAGGCCGCGACCTGCTCGCCGTTCTCGGCATCGAACACCGAACAGGTGATGTAGACCAGCAAACCGCCCGGCTTGACGAAGGCCTGCGCGGTGTCGAGGATCGCCTGCTGCTCTCCCTTGCGGGCATCGAGCTGCCTCTCGGTCAGCCGCCATTTGGCGTCGGGACGCCGCCGCCAGGTGCCGCTGCCGGTGCAGGGCGCGTCGATCAGCACGATATCCATGTGGTTGGCGAGCGGCGCAAGCTCCGCGGGCTTGCTGACGACCTGGACGTTGCGGTTGTGCGAACGGCGGATGCGCTCGAAGATCGGCGCCAGCCGCACCTTCTCCGCATCATGGGCGAAGAGCTGGCCCCGATTGTCCATCTCGGCCGACAGCGCCAGCGTCTTGCCGCCGGCGCCGGCGCAATAGTCGAGCACCTGCATGCCGGGCGCGGCGCCGGCAAGTGCCGCGGCAAGCTGCGAACCCTCGTCCTGCACTTCGAACCAGCCTTTCTGGAAGGCCGGCTCGGCCTGCACGTTGGGGTGCCGGCCGTCGCCGTCGATCGGCGGGATGCGGATGCCGTGCGGCGCGATCGCCGCCGGCGCGGCACCCGTGCCCTGGAGCTCGGCCAGCACCTTGGCACGATCGGCCTGGAGCGTGTTGACCCTCAGATCCAGCGGCGGGCGCTGCGCCAGGGCGGCGCCTTCCTCGACCCAGGCCTCGCCATAGGCTCGCTCGAGCAGCGGCGCGCACCAGTCCGGGATATCGGCCCGCACCACGTCGGGCGCGTCGGCCAGCCTGCGGCCGGCGGCTGCCTTCAGCTCGCCGGCGTCGAGCAGCGGCGGCGCGAATTTGTCGCCATCGAGCGCGTCGTTGAGCGACTGCGCCGTCTGGCCCCATTCCAACAGAAGCGCGCCAAAGCCGATGGCGCGCGGCGTGTCCTCGCCGAACAGCCAGCCGGCCGAGCGTTTGCGGCGCAACGCGTCATAGACGATGTTGCCGATCGCCGCGCGATCGCCGCCACCGGCGAAGCGATGCGACAGGCCCCAGTCGCGCAGGGCGTCGGCCACCGGCCGGTGACGCCGGCCGATGTCTTCCAGAATCTCTATCGCCGCCGCCAGCCTTCCGCCCAGTCGCATCCTGTTTTCCGTAGCTGTTTACAAATCGGGTCCAGCCCGCTCTTAAAGCCTTTCAGGCCAGGATTGAAACAGTTCCATTCGGTTTGCCGATGAAATGACGTTTCAAGACCGGACGATTTGGCCGAACGGTTTTTTGCATGGCGAGAGGTGCGGCCGGGAAACAAGAACAATCGATCAGAACATGAAAGACTTCTAATGTTTTGATTGACGCCTGCAAGAAAGCCGACCGGCTTAACCTCCCAGCTTTGCAAGTGTTGTCCACAGGAATACTCTTCCACCAGTGATTCGCGGCGCGGGAAACGCGGTTTGGCGGGTCCGACAAGGAGAGGGCAATGAAGACTTATCTGGCAGAAGTTCTCGGCACATTTTTGTTGGTGTTCATCGGCACCGCCTCCGTGGTCACGGGCGGTTTCGGCGGCGCGCTGCCGCTCGGACAGGAAGGCATCGGCCTGGCGTTCGGCATCGGTCTGATCGCCGCGGCCTATGCGATCGGCCCGATCTCGGGCGCGCATCTCAATCCGGCGGTGACGCTGGGCGTGTTCCTGGCGGGGCGGATGCCGGCCAAGGATGTCGTCCCCTACTGGATCGCGCAGGTCATCGGCGCCATCATCGCCTCGCTGGCGCTGTGGATCATAGTATCGGGCCAGGCTGGCGGCCACACCGGCGGCTTCGGCGCCAATGGCTGGGACGAGACGAAATGGGGCATGAGCTCGGCCTTCCTGTGGGAGCTGATCGGCACCTTCACCTTCGTCACGGTGATCCTCGGCGTCACCAACGCCAAGCACACCACCGCCTTTGCCGGCCTGGTCATCGGCCTGACGCTGGCGGGGATCCACTTCGCCATGATCCCGGTGACCGGCACCTCGGTCAATCCGGCGCGCTCGATCGGCCCGGCGCTGTTTTCGGGCGGTGCTGCGCTCAGCCAGCTCTGGCTGTTCATCGTCGCGCCGCTGATCGGCGGAGCGATTGCCGGCGTCGTCGCCAAGGCCGGCATCTTCGAAAAAGACTGATAGCTCTGGATAAATGCAAAAAAGGCGCGGGCATGACCCGCGCCCTCAGACTGCTGACGAACCCCGTCGATTTTCGGCGGGGTTTTGTTTTATGTAATTGAAGAGTTTTGAGAAGTTCGT
>NZ_VFTW01000042.1:0-29909 GCF_006440815.1 Mesorhizobium sp. B2-8-3 | reverse complement strand
CCGACCAGAGTTTCAGTGCCATCATCCATCTCGCTGCCGCCGTCATAAACTCACGATGAATCTCAACAAGCCCTAGTTCGTCACGCGACGGATGGTTTTCGACAGCCGCGTGAGAAATGCCGGCCTGGACGACGCGACCAGCTTCCATGCCAGGACTGCATTTCCCATGCGCCGCGGCAGGAGCCCGATGCAGAGGAACCAGGCTGCCAGCGCAGCCCGCCGCCGCCAGGATGCGTCCATTTCCAGACTGGCGGCGGCGCCCGCTTTTGCCAGTCCCAGCCGGGAGTCGGTCGCGACCGGATGCCGGGGCTCATCGACGCAAAGCGAGGCCAGTCGCTCTTCCAGATGAACCGGATCGCGAAGGCCGGCATCCGGCGGTACGGTCAGACCGATCTCGGCCGCCCGGTCGGACAAGGCTTCAAGGCGCCGGAAGTCATGCGCCACGCGCCAGCGCGCCCGCTCGGCAAGCTTTTCGGCAAAGACCGAATGGTTGGAGCCGTGGATGCGGTAGGCGCCAAGGCAGGTGTCGATGGATTTCACCTCCCCGTGCAGCGGCGCGAGCGTTGCGAGATAGCCATCGGCGCCTTGCCGGAAATCGCTTTCGGGCATGGGCATTATCGGGTCCAGCGCCTCACGGTCGAACGCCAGCCCGCTCGTCACCGTCGTACGGTAGCGCCCCTTGCGCAACAATTCCGGGACGACGTCGCCCGAGTCGAATGGCTGTTCCGGGGGTGGAAAGACATCCTTGATATGTTGGTCCTCATCGACGAGATGCAGTCTGAATTGCGCCTGGGCGACATCCGCGTCCCACTCGTCCAGGACCTCGGAGACGGCGTTCGGATAGAGATAATCGTCGGCGTCGAGGAAAAGAACGATCTCCCCGGTGCTCGCCTCGAACCCCGTATTGAACGCAGCGGCATGTCCGCCATTCCTGCGCCTGAGGCACGAGCGGATCTTGTCGCCGTAGGATTCGATGACGGCTACCGACGCGTCCGTCGATGCGTCGTCGACGACCACGACCTCGACATTTCGGTGGTCCTGTTCCAACGCGCTGTCGATGGCGCGTCCAAGAAACTGTTCGTAGTTATAATTGGGGATGATGATCGATACCGGGATGCGGTCCAATGGCGAATGCACGGGATCAAGCCTCGCAATCTGCTTTGGTCACAGTGACGGTGATTTTCTTGCAAAACCGGCTCAGGTCGACCCGGCTGCGGCGAACGGCTCCAACTAGGAGCCCATCGCTTCAAGACAAGGGCGATATTCTCGCGAAGGCCGGCATGGCCTTCGATGCAACGACGGTTACCCGCAGTATCGAAGAGCAGTCGGGGTCGCAGGCGCTCGACTTGCGGCCACGATCGCGGCTCGCCAGATCGCGCCTCGATTGAACGATGTGGGTTCCCGCTTCCCGCGCGCCGCTATCGCGGCGTTTGTTGCAAACGCGGTTTCAGCCGCGCGCGAAAGCCGTATTCAAGAGACTGATCTGGTCGGAAACCGGGTTGGCCCGCCGGCTGGGGGCGTGCGTCTCGTTGATGACGCCGCCATAGATTTCCTCGTCCATGCGCCGCACCAGCGCCTGAAGGCGCAGCGAGCGCGTCACGAGGTCCAGAAAATCCTTGGGCAGCTCTTTCCAGCCGAGCGCCTCGTCATGCGCGGAGGCGGTGTCGAGTCGCACCTTGGATTTCTCCGAGGCCACCTGGTCGCGCGTCATCTCGCCGGAATTCGCCGCCCGCTGCAAAAGCAGCCAGGAGGCGACCTGCATGAGCCTTGTGGTCAGCCGCATCGACTCGGCCGCATAGAGTGTCGCCGCCGTGCGCGACAATTTCTTGGCTTCGAGCCTGCCCTTGCCATCGAGATATTCGGCGGCCTGCTCGACCAGCCCCATGCCTTCCTGGTAGAGCGGCTTGAAGGATTGGGAGAAAACCCGGCGCTCCGCCAATTTGATGGTCTTCGCGCTGCCCTTCGAAGGCTCGTTCATCGATACGCCCCTGCACTGCCGTCGGCCGATTCGGCAATCCTTGCCGACGCGGCCCGCACCCTAAATGACTGAGGCTTGAAAATGCGCTTCGATGCCCATGAAGGCAAGCGCATGTTTAACAAACGGTTAACGCCGGCCTCGTTCCAGCCATCCGCAAGCGGATGGCACCCGGCTTGCCGCCCGCGGACAAAAAAAGAGCCGCGGATAAGGCGGCTCTCAGGAGTTTAACAGGGAGGCGTCAAACAAAGTGGCTCCAACCACTCGGTAAGAATCCAGCAAAACTGGATGCGCATAGTAAACGCCCGTAAAGCTTAATGAACCCTTAACGCGGCGACGATTTTTTAAGCGACCGCGCTTTTCTGTGCCGGAACAGGACAGCCGGCCTCGCCGCCCGGGATCGCCCGAAACCGGATTTCGGATGCTGTCATCGCGGACTTCGAAACATGTTGGCTGCCGCCGCGACATCGTTCCGAAACACGCGCCACGCAAAAGCCCGCTCCTCTGAGGCGGCGCGCAAATCCGCGCCGCTCAAAATCATGCGGGATATCCGGGAGCAGATCATGGATTGGTATTCGATCGTCAAATTCCTTCACATCGTTTCGGCCGTTTTGTGGGTCGGCGGCGGCTTCGTGCTGTTCCTGCTCGGCGTGCTGGCCGAGCGTGCCGGCAACATCGAGGACAAGCTGCAGGCTATGCGCGCCAGCGGGCAGCTCGGCGGCAAGTTCTTCGCGCCGATGTCGATGCTGACGCTGGTCTTTGGCCTCATCATGTGCGGCTTCTGGGTCGGCTTTACCGACCTGTGGATCGCCATCGGCCTCGTCGGCTATGCCACGACCTTCTCGATCGGCATGCTCGTCTTCAAGCCGACCGGCGAGCGCATGGGTGTCATGATCGCCGAGCAGGGCGTGACGCCGGCCGTTCTTGCCATCGGCCAGCGCATGATGAACTGGGCGCGCCTCGATTATGCGGTGATGCTGGTGATCATCGCCGACATGGTGCTGAAGCCCACTTTGCACGACATCGGCATTCTTGCCGGCATGGTCATGGTGGTTGCGCTGGGCGCCGCGCTCGCCTTCGGCGGTAGCCGCCAGATGGTGCCGAGCGCCGCCTGAATGCTCGTGGTGAGGTGGACTGATAGCCACCTCACCACAAGCCGGCGATACCATCCCACAGCAACTTGACGGCGACCACCGCGACGGTGGCGTAGGTGAACGGGTAGAAGGTCTCTGGCCGCATGCGACGCACCAGCCACGCCCCGGCGATGGTGGAGAGTGGCGCCAGGGGCATCAGCACCGCCGACGCTGTAAGGTTGGTGGTGTCGAACTGGCCGAGCGCGAAATAGGGGATGAGCTTCAGCGCGTTGGTGGCGGCAAAGAAGATCGCCGCCGTGCCCGACAGCACTTTCGGGTCGAGCCGGATCGGCAGCGCATAGACCTGGAAGGGCGGGCCGCCGACATGGGCGACGAAGCTGGTGAAACCGGCGACCGTGCCCCAGAAGGCGGCGGCAATGCGGTTCGGTTCCGCCGCATGGTCGGCGCCATGGCGGAACTGCAGGTAGATCCAGCGCAGCACGAACACCAGCGCGACCGCGCCGACGATCAGCCGCACCATCTCCTCGGTGACCAGAGCCGCTGTCAGCCAGCCGAGCCCGATGCCGATGACGGCGCCAGGCATCATGTCGACCAGCATCTTGCGGTCGTAGACGCCCCACCAGGTCCACACGGAAACCACATCCATCAGGCACAGGATCGGCAGCAGGATGGCGGCCGCCTGAACCGGCGGGATGGTCAGCGCCATCAGCGGCACGCCGACGAAACCGACGGCGCCGCCGAAGCCGCCTTTCGACAGGCCGACAAGGATCACCGCCGGAATGGCGGCGGCATAGAACCATGGGTCGCTGAGCAGGCCTGACATCGGCAAGGGAAAGTTGGAGAAGGCGGGAATTCAGCCATAGCGCAGAACAGCGCCGCCCGGATAGTCATTAATGCCGGCATCCGCTATTGCCGGCCCGATATCGACGACCTGCCGCACGGCCGAGATTCGTCATTCGGCCGGCTCGCTGTCTCGAGGTGTGGAAATGAGCGCCATCAGCATTCGCAAGGCGCGCGAAGCGGACGTCGCGGCGATCGTCGCGATGCTTGCCGACGACGCGCTCGGCCAGGCCCGCGAAGACGCCGGCCTGCCGCTGTCGCGGGCCTATCTGGACGCCTTCGCGGCGATAGACGGCGATCCGAGCCAGTTCCTCGCGGTGATGACCGACGGCGACGACGTCATCGGCACGCTGGAGATCGCCTTTATCGCCGGGCTGTCGCTGCGCGGTGCCCGGCGCGGCCTGATCGAGGCGGTGCGCGTCGCGGCGGAGCGGCGAGGGCTTGGGACAGCGCCTCTTCGAATGGGCGATCGACAAATGCCGCGAGCGCGGCTGCCGCGTCGTCCAACTGACGACCAACAAGAGCCGGCTCGACGCGCATCGCTTCTATGAGCGCCTTGGCTTCAAGGCCAGCCATATCGGCTACAAGCTGGAGCTTTAGCGCGGCTTAGCGTTTCCACAAAAGCGCCGGCCCCCTCTAGCCTTTCGTATAGTCAGGCCCAAAACGCGACGGCAGGCCGTCGGCGAGTTTCAACCAGGGGAGCTTTTCCTCGAAAGCGACATGTAGCGTAGGCACAAATTTTTCCGGCTCCGCCATCGCCGCCGCAAAGAAATGCATGACACCAGACATGTTCTTTGAGCGGAAGGAAAGCGGCGAGCCACAGTGATCGCAAAATGTTCTTTCTACGCCGGGAGAAGAGTTGAATACCTTCGGTGGCGTGCCAAGCCATCGCCATTGGCCGTCCAGGACGCCAATGTAGGCGGTCATCGGCGCAGAACATTGCCGCCGACAACTTTCACAATGACAAACCACGCAGGCCTGAGCCGAGCCATCGACTTCAAAGGCAACAGCGCCACATAAGCAATGGCCACGCATGCGAAACCTCCTTGAGGCAGCGAGCACAGCTTAGTGCCGGGGGCGTGCGGGAGTCGCCAAGGAATGCGCCGGACTTGCGCCGGATCCCGACATTCGGCGCTGACGAATGTGGCCGGTGCGCGAGGCGTTAGCTTCAAGCTGAGTTCATCACTGCCGCGCCTGGACCAGCAGGAACATCGGCCGCTCGAGTTCTTCGGCCAGTTCCGGCCGGGCGGCGATCTGCTCGTCCGACGGGCAAAATTCCTCGACATGCCCGATGCTGAATCCGGCCTGGATCAGCAAATTGAGCGTCGTGCCGATAGTGCGGTGGTGTTTGACCACGCCCTTGGTGAACCAGTCTGTGGCGCGCGGTCCCTCGACCAGATACCGGTCGACCGGCCATGTCTTCCTGCCTGCGGCATCGACGGACCAGCCCGGGTTGGTCGGCGCCATGTAGATCGGATGTTCCGTCGAGAAGACGAAGGTTCCGCCGGGAACCAGGGCCTGGTGGACGGTCGCGAACAAGCCCGCGGCATCGCCGACATAATGCAAGGCAAGTGAGCTGTAGGCGAGGTCGAAACGGGCCTTTGGCAGACTGAGCTCGTCGAGGTCGGCGCGCCGGTAGGTGACGGCGTCATCGGAGCCGGAGGCGCGTGCCCGCGCAAGCATCTTTTCCGACAGGTCGAGGCCGAGGACTTCGCTCGCGCCATGCGAGCGCGCCCAGCGGCAGAACCAGCCGAACCCGCAACCGAGATCGACGATGCTCAGCCCATGGACGTCGGGCAACATGGCGCGCAGCGCCGGCCATTCGGGCGCGCCGTCCAGGCCCTGGACCGAGCGGCC
Source organism: Mesorhizobium sp. B2-8-3 (assembly GCF_006440815.1). Lineage (NCBI taxonomy): Bacteria > Pseudomonadati > Pseudomonadota > Alphaproteobacteria > Hyphomicrobiales > Phyllobacteriaceae > Mesorhizobium > Mesorhizobium sp. B2-8-3. The sequence goes on along the minus strand of NZ_VFTW01000042.1, from coordinate 24,143 downwards.
GAGACGGCTATAGCCGTCGAAGAAATCCGGACGGTCGTAGATGTTTTGCGCCATGTGCCTGTCCTGCTTTTTGCCTGCATATCTAGCGGACGTCCCCTCGGCTTCCAACGCCATCCTCGGAACCCGAATGGGCGACGCAAGCCACAGGTTAAGCATTTTGGCCCTGGCGCCGCACGGCTGCTGTTCAAGCTGCCCCCTTTGCTCTATGCCGCAATGCAACCATCTTCGCCCGGCATAGGCGAAACCGGGATCGAAGGCCAATGAACGATTTAACTCCGCCCAACCGCTGCCGCATCGTGCTGATCGCGCCACCGCTCGTGCCTGCCGAGCAGATCTGCGCGGCGTTCGAGGGAGGCGACGTCGCCTCGCTGATCCTGCCCGACAACGGCATGGACGATGCCTCCTTCCAGGCCTTCGCCGAAAGGATCGTGCCGATCGCTCAAAGTGCCGGCGTCGCCGTCATCATCGCCGGCGACAGCCGCATCGCCGGGCGCGTCCAGGCCGACGGCATCCATGTCGAAGTGAAGTCGGCGGAACTGGCCGAGACGATCGAGCGCCTGGCCGGCAAGATGATGGTCGGCGTCGGCGGCGCCAAGACGCGCGACGAGGCGCTGGAGCTCGGCGAGGAGCGGCCCGACTATATGTTCTTCGGCCGTTTCGGCTATGACAACAAGCCGGAGCCGCACCACCGCAACCTCACCCTCGGCAAATGGTGGGCGGAGATGATTTCGATCCCCTGCATCGTCATGGCCGGCTCCGAGCTTGCTTCCGTCGAGACGGTGGCCGCGACCGGCGCCGAGTTCGTGGCGCTGTCCAGCGCCGTCTTTGCCGACGGGCGTGACCCGCGGGCGGCGATCGCCGCCGCCAACGCCCTGCTCGATGAAACCGCGCCGCGTTTCGAGGACTGACATGCGCCTGCGTGTCCTTTCTCTGGTTGTCCTGGCCGGCTTGTTTGCGCAGGCCGCGATAGCGACAGAGACCATCCCGCTGCCACAGCAGCGGCCCGATGCCGGCACTCCGGACTCCGGCACACCGAATACGGCCACACCGAACGCGGCAACGCCGGATGCCGGCGAGCCGGATGCGAGCAGGTTCGGCACCGGCGCGCACATCGACAAGCCGATCCAAAACACCTTGCCGCAGCCGGCCACCATGACGCCGCCATCGGCCGACGCCGTCGATCCCGACCGCTTCGGCGCCAAGCAGCCGGACGCCGCCTACGGCGCCTTCCAGCGCGGGCTGTACAAGACCGCCTACAACCTCGCCATGGACCGGGCCAAGAACGGCGATCCGGCGGCCGAGACGCTGGTGGCCGAAATCCTGTCGCGCGGACTTGGCGTGCCGCTCAATCCGGCCGAGGCCGGCAAATGGTATGCGCTGGCCGCCGAACAGGGCGTGCCGGAGGCACAGTTCCAATATGCGCTGATGCTGCTCGACGGCCGTTATGTGAAGAAGGACGAAAAGGGCGCCTTCGCGCTGATGCAGGCCTCGGCCGAGGCCGGCAACCGGCTTGCGCAGTTCAATTTCGCCCAGTTGCTCGTCCAGCAGGATCCGGGCGATGACGGCCTGGTGAAGGCCGCCGTATACTACGAGCGCGCCGCCGCCACCGGCCTTGCCGATGCGCAATATGCGATTGCGCAACTCTACGCCAACGGCGTCGGCGGCAAGCCGCATGACGACGCCCAGGCGCGTCGTCTGCTGGCGCAGGCCGCGAGGCAGAACTACGACACCGCGCAGATCGACCTCGCCGCCTGGATGATCGAGGGACGCGGCGGCGGGCGCGACCTGAAATCGGGCTTTGCCTGGATGAAGCGGGCGGCGGAGGGCGGCAATGTCGCCGCCCAGAACCGCCTCGCCAAGCTCTATATGGGCGGCATCGGCACCGACCCGGACCTGATCCTTGCCGGCGCCTGGTACATCGTCGCCCGGCGCGCCGGCCTGATCGACCCGCGGATGGACGATTTCCTGCAGGGCCTCGACGACGACCAGACCAAGCAGGCGCTGCAAAAGGCAAATCGCCTGCGTTGACGCATGGCGCCACGGAGGCCATGTCCGGGCTCGTTTGGGTCCCCTCCCTTGCCTCCCTCCCTTGCTACTGCGTGCAATTTGTGGTCTTGGAGGCGCCAAAGCGCGACCCGCGCCAGAAAAATCTCATTCCGGATCAGTTCATCATGGCCAAGATCAGTGGCAACGAAATCCGTCCCGGCTATGTCATCGAGCACGATGGCGGGCTGTGGGTGGCGGTCAAGACCAACACCGTCAAGCCTGGCAAGGGCGGCGCCTACAATCAGGTCGAGCTGAAGAACCTGATCAACGGCACCAAGCTCAACGAGCGCTTCCGCTCGGCCGAGACCGTCGAGCAGATCCGACTCGATCTGAAGGATTTTTCGTTCCTCTACGAGCAGGGCGACGCCCTGGTCTTCATGGATACCGAAAGCTACGAGCAGCTCGAACTGGCCAAGGACTTCGTTGGCGAGCGCGCCGCCTTCCTGCAGGACGGCATGATGGTGACGGTGCAGCTTTACGAGGAGCGGCCGATCGGCATTTCGCTGCCCGACCAGGTAACGCTGACCATCACCGAGGCCGACCCGGTGGTTAGGGGCCAGACGGCCGCCTCCTCCTACAAGCCGGCGGTGCTCGAGAACGGCATCCGCGTGCTGGTGCCACCCTTCATCTCGGCCGGCGAGCGCATCATCGTCGACACCAACGAAATCACCTACATGCGCCGCGCGGATTAACGGCAAAAAAGCAGGAAGAAAAAATGGCGCGTTCCGCTCTCCTCAACGTCATGGTCCAGGCCGCGATGAAGGCCGGCCGCTCGCTGTCGCGCGACTTCGGTGAGGTGCAGAACCTGCAGGTCTCGATGAAAGGCCCGGGCGACTATGTCAGCCAGGCCGACCGCAAGGCCGAAGAGATCGTCTTCGCCGAGCTTTCCAAGGCGCGGCCGGGCTATGCGTTCCTGATGGAGGAGCGCGGCGCGGTCGAAGGCGAGGACGCCCAGCACCGCTGGATCGTCGACCCGCTCGACGGCACCACCAATTTCCTGCACGGCATTCCGGTCTTCTCGGTGTCGATCGCGCTCGAGCGCCAGGGCCAGATCGTCGCCGGCGTCGTCTACAATCCGGCGATGGACGAACTCTACACGGCCGAGCGCGGCGGCGGCGCCTTCATGAACGACCGTCGGCTGCGCGTTGCCGGGCGCTCCAAGCTGACCGACGCGGTAATCGGCTGCGGCGTACCGCATCTCGGCCGCGGCCAGCACGGCAATTTCCTGATCGAACTGCGCAACGTCATGGCCGAAGTCTCCGGCGTACGCCGCCTTGGCTCCGCCGCGCTCGATCTCGCCTATGTCGCGGCCGGCCGCATGGACGGCTTCTGGGAAACCGGCCTGTCGTCCTGGGACATCGCCGCGGGCATCCTTCTGGTGCGCGAAGCCGGCGGCTTCGTCTCCGATATGGTTGGCGGACAGGACATGCTGGACAGCGGCGAGGTCGTCGCCGGCAATGAGGTCATCCAGCGCGCGCTTCTCAAGACCGTGAAGAAGCCGCTGTCGTCGCGCTGAGAGGCGGCGCGCGCGAACCGCCCTTACTGCGAAAGTCGGAATCGATTTTCGGGAAGGATCGTGTGCAAATCAAAGTGCTGCCGTGTCCTTTGCGCGTCGAAAGGACGCGCCGCTCCGCAGTCGCAAAACCGCAACCGAAACTTGAAATACTGGTCCGCGACTGCCCAGATCAAGGGACAGCAGGACCATTTTATGAACGATGTGCGGCCAGATACCCAGCTTGACATCCCCTTTGTAGGGCGCTGGCATTATTCGCGCGCAGAGATAATCGCCGACGGCATCGTGCATGCAGTGGGCATCGTGCTGGCGATCGCTGCCGGCTCGACTTTCCTGGCGCTTGCCGCTTTTCATTCCGGTCCAGGCGAATATATCGCAGCCGTCTTTTACGTGGTGTCGCTGCTCACCGTGCTATCGGTTTCGCTGACTTACAATCTGTGGCCGGTCTCGTGGCCGGCGAAATGGATCCTGCGCCGCTTCGATCACGCAGCGATCTATCTCCTGATCGCCGCCACCTACACGCCCTTCCTCGCCCAACTCCACAGCACGCCGCTGGCGCTGCCCATGATCGTCGTCGTATGGAGCGCGGCAGCGGCCGGCATCGCCATCAAGATGTTCCTGCCCGGGCGCTACGACCGGCTGGCCATCGTCTTCTATCTCGCCATCGGCTGGAGCGGCGTGGTGCTCGCCGGACCACTGTTCGAGACGCTGCCGACGACCTCGGTCGCGCTGCTCGTCGCCGGCGGCGTCGTCTATTCCTGCGGCGTTGTCTTCTTCGCCTGGAAGGGCCTGCGCTTCCACAACGCCGTCTGGCACGGCTTCGTCGTCACCGGCGCCGGCCTGCATTTGGCCGCCATGGTCGACTGCTTGGTGGTCAACCGGTTCTAGGCCTATGGCGCCGGCCTATCGGGCCATATTGCCAAGCGCCATTCAATTTGGTCACAATTCCGTTTAGAGTCGCGGCAATTCTGCGGCGGTGGCATCGGAAACGGGGCACGGATGGCTTTTCTCAGATCCTTCGGCAGGCGATCGGACGTCCTGGTCTATGATCCGCACAAGCTGTCGAGCCCGCAGGTCTTCCTGCTCACCATGGTGATCTTCCTGATCATCGTCGCTTTCATCGCCGCCATCCTCACCCGCCAGATCTCGACCGCCTTCTCCTCTAATCCGGGCCTCAACGGACTGATCGTCGGCGTGCTTGTGGTGGGCATCCTGCTCGCTTTTGCCCAGGTCGGGCGGCTGTTCCGCGAGGTGCGCTGGGTCAATTCCTTCCGCGCCGGCTCCGAAACCACCGAGCCGGTGCTTTTGGCGCCGATGAAGGCGATGATCGGCCGCTCGTCGACGATCGCGTTTTCGACCTCCTCGATGCGCACGATGCTGGATTCCATCGCCACCCGCCTCGACGAGAGCCGCGACACCTCGCGCTATCTGGTCGGCCTGCTTGTGTTCCTCGGCCTGCTCGGCACCTTCTGGGGTCTGCTCAACACCATCGCCTCGATCCGCGAGACGATCGAGGCGCTGGACCCGGGCACCGGCGATGCCGCCGCCGTGCTCGACGCGCTGAAGCAAGGCCTGTCGGCGCCGCTCGCCGGCATGGGCACCGCGTTCTCGTCCTCGCTGTTCGGCCTTTCCGGCTCGCTGGTGCTCGGCTTCCTCGACCTGCAGGCCGGCCGCGCCCAGACCCGCTTCTACACCGAGCTCGAAAACTGGCTGTCTTCGGTCACCGATCTGTCATCGGACATCGTCGTGTCCGAGACGTCGAAAACAGCCGAATCCTCCGAGGACATCCGCCTGCTGTCAGAGCGGCTGCGCAGCCTGCAGGAGAATGGCGGCGGCTCCAATCCGCGCGTCGCCACCGCCATGGCCAATCTTGCCGACGGCATCTCGGGGCTGGTGAAGAACATGCGCTCCGAGCAGCAGATCATGCGCGACTGGGTCGAAGCCCAGTCCGACGAGCAGAAGGCCATGCGCAACACGCTGGAAAAAATCGCCGACGCGCTGAAGAAGCAAGGGGTCCACTGACGTGGCGCTGGCAAGACGGCGCGCCGACCGCCGCATCGACTACTGGCCGGGCTTCGTCGATGCCTTGTCGACGCTGCTCTTGGCGATCATGTTCCTGCTCACCGTCTTCGTGCTGGCGCAGTTCCTGCTCAGCCGCGAGATCTCCGGCAAGGACACGGTGCTCAACCGCCTCAACTCGCAGATCAACGAGCTGACCCAGTTGCTCGCGCTGGAACGCACGAACAGCCAGGACAAGGAAGATTCGCTCGCCAACCTGCAGGCGTCGCTGTCGGCGGCGCAGGCTGAAAAGAGCCGCCTCGAACAATTGCTGGCGCAGGGCGCCGGCGCCGGCGACGCGGCCAGCAAGCGCGCCGACCAGCTGTCCGGCGAACTCGGCAACCAGCGCCAGATAAGCCAGCAGGCGCTGAGCCAAGTCGAGATCCTCAACCAGCAGATCGCCGCCCTGCGCAAGCAGATCGGCGCGCTGGAAGACGCGCTCAACGTCTCCGAGCAGCGCGACCGCGTCTCCAACACCAAGATCGCCGATCTGGGCCGCCGCCTGAATGTCGCGCTGGCGCAGCGCGTCCAGGAGCTCAACCGCTACCGTTCCGATTTCTTCGGCCGGCTGCGCGAAATCCTCGCCGACCGCGAGAACATCCGCATTGTCGGCGACCGTTTCGTCTTCCAGTCGGAGGTGCTGTTTCCGACCGGCTCCGACGTGATCAACGACGCCGGCAAGGTCGAGATGAAGAAGCTCGCCGACGCCATCATCGAATTGCAGAAGGAAATCCCGCCCGAGATCAGCTGGGTGCTGCGCGTCGACGGCCACACCGACAACCAGCCGCTCTCCGGCACCGGCCGCTACCGCGACAACTGGGAATTGTCGACCGCGCGCGCGACGTCCGTCGTGAAGTTCCTGATCGAGAACGGCGTGCCGGCCAACCGGCTGGTGGCCGCCGGCTTCGGCGAATTCCAGCCGCTCGACCCGGCCGACACCGACGAGGCGCGCAGCAAGAACCGCCGCATTGAACTGAAGCTCACCGAACGGTGATTTGAAGCATGTCTCCCGAAAGCGGGAACCGGTTTCGGGACAAAGACATGCGTAGAATCAAAACCCTAAAGCGTACGGAGCGGATCTGAAAGATCGCGACGCGCTTTAGGATCACGCAAAGTCACGGGAAGTTGTTTGTCGGCTGAATACTTAGCGCGCCAAGTTCCGGCGGCAAGGCCTGAAAACATTATCTTTTTTTAATTACACATCGCGAATCGACGCACCTAACTTGCCGCGCAGGGCCGGGGTCCCGCCGGCGATGCCTCCCATCGCGACGCGACGGAACCGGACGGCCCGGAAGGTCGGAAGGCGACGCGGCGCGGCCGCTCCCTTCCTGGTAGAAGGATGCGCCGCCATGCGCGCTTCAACATCTCTCAAGACTGCAATCCTCGCTGCGGTTCTGATCGCGGCCCCGCTCGCCGGCGCCTATGCGGCCGGGCACCACAAGGGACTTCTCGATGCGACCCCTCCAGCCAATTTCATCGGCCCGCGTGTGACCAGCCTGATCGATCAGATCCAGGGCGTGGATCAGGGCATCACCGATGCCCGGCAGGCAAACAACATTTCGGCTTCGGAAGCGCACCGACTGCACATGCGCGCCGCGCATATCAGCCAGGCCGCGGAGCATGTCGCGGCCTCGGATCACGGCAGGATACCGTCCGTGCAATATCATGAGATGCTGCGGCGCCTCGACAATGTCGACCAGAGGCTGATGAACGACACCGGCAGCGGCTTCATGGTGGGCGACGGCGACGGCGGCGGCAATTACCCGAACGGCTGAAGCGGTTCGCCATTTCAAGGAGACGGCCAGCACACAGGAAGGGACCAACTGGCGCCCGCGGGACCTGGCCCCGAGGGCGTCCTTTTTGGATCGCGTCCTGCTTCGATTACACGCCGAGCCAAAGCGCGATGATGGCGAGCACCGCCGGCACAGTCTGGATGAAGAGTGTCTTGCGGCCGACGGTCGCCGCGCCGTAAAGGCCGGCAATAGCGACGCAGATGAGGAAGAACATCTTGATCTGAAACCCGCCGGCGCCGAGATAGAGCCCCCAGATCAGGCCGGCGGCGAGAAGCCGTTATAGAGCCCCTGATTTGCGGCAAGCACCTTCGAGGCGCTGGCGAATTCCGTCGTCAGCTTGAACGCCTTGTGGCCGCGCGGCGTGTCCCACAACACCATCTCAAGGTAGACGATATAGCAGTGGATCAGCGCCACCAGCCGACCAGGATATTGCCGATCATTGTTCCCCACCGCTCGTTCGGACAAGCATTGACCACACGTCGACGCCGCCGCGCAAGATAGGTTGACCCCGGCCTCGCCGAGCAGGGTTGCCAAGCTTCGCGCCTTGGTATCTTTTTCGCGCCAGCCCATTTGCAGCCGGAACCCGCCATGTCCTTCCAGAAACTCGACCAACTCGGCCACAAGCTCGAAGCGCTGGAGCATGCTTTAGCCATCCTCGGCGCCGACGAGGCGACGCATATGGCGGTCGGCGGCGGCGAGAAGCGCGCCGAGGCGATGTCCTCGCTTGCCGGCATGCTGCACGCCCAGGCGACCGCGCCGGAGATCGGTGACTGGATCGCGGCCGCCGAAGCCGAGCCGCTGAGCGAAGAGCAGCAGGCGGCGGTCAGGGAGTTGCGCCGCCAATACACCAATCTCACCTGCCTGCCTGTCGAATTCGTCGAGCGCCAGACGGTGGCGCGCATGCGTTCCGAACAACTCTGGCGCGACCTGCGCGCCAAGAACGACTGGGCCGGCTTCCTGCCGGCGCTGGAAGGCGTCGTGACCCTGGTGCGAGAGGAAGCGGCGCTGCGCGCCGACGCCCTCGGCCTCGCCCCCTATGATGCGCTGATGGAGCAGTATGATCCCGGCAACCGCGCCGCCGACATCACGCCGGTGTTTGCCGAGCTGAAGGCCTTTCTCAAGGATTTCCTGCCGCGTGCGCTGGCCATGCAGGAAGCACGGCTGGCAAAACATCCGTTGAAGCCGCTGTCGGGCACCTATGCCGTCGACCGCCAGCGCGAGCTCGGCCTTGCCATGATGGCGGCCGTCGGCTTCGACCTCACCCATGGCTCGCTGTCGGTGTCGCACCACCCCTTCTGCGGCGGCGTGCCGACCGACGTGCGCATCACCACCCGCTACAAGACCTCCGACTTCCTGTCGGCGCTGATGGGCGTGCTGCACGAGACCGGCCACGCGCTCTACGAGCAGAACCTGCCGAAAGCCTGGTCGCATTGGCCGCTCGGCAAGGCGCGCGGCATGGCCGTGCATGAGAGCCAGAGCCTGTTCGTCGAAAAGCAGATCGGCCGCAACCCGGCGTTCTGGCGCTGGGCGTTGCCGGTGGTCGAAAAACACCTCGGCGAAGCCTGGTCGCTCGACGACATCCTGCCGCATGTCCACCATGTCGAGCGCGGCCTGATCCGCGTCGACGCCGACGAGGTCACCTATCCGCTGCATGTCATCCTGCGCTACGAGCTCGAGCAGGAGCTTGTGACCGGCCGGCTGGAGGTCGCCGACCTGCCGGAGGCATGGGACGCCAAGATGCGCGACTATCTCGGCCTCTCGACCATCGACAACCCGGCCGACGGGCCGATGCAAGACGTGCATTGGCCGGGCGCCGCCTTCGGTTATTTCCCCTCCTACACGCTAGGCGCCATGATGGCGGCGCAGCAATGGGCGGCCTTGACCAGGGAGCATCCGTCCGCCGACGAGGACCTCGCCAAGGGCGATTTCAGCGCCGTCAACGAGTGGCGTCGCGCAAAGATCTGGTCGCAGGGCTCGCGCTGGTCGACGCCGGACCTGCTCGAGCGCGCCACCGGCGAGAAGCTCAACGCCGCTTACTTCACCGAGCACCTGCGCAGGCGTTACGGAACTGCATAAGTCGGCGGGTCGTTACCACGTCAGAGAACTAGAATGAGCTCATCGCCCATTTGCGTACGATTTCGTGCTGCTATATCTTATGACCACGAGGTGCGCAGATGAACGCTTCAGGTCCTAAGGAACGCGCTACGTTTTCTATCGACAGCGCGGTCAAGGAGACGCTCGAGAACCAAGTTCCGAAAAACAAGCGATCCCGTTTCGTCGAGGAGGCAATCGCAAAGGCATTGAAAGATGCCGCAAAGGAGCGCGCTTTAAAGATGATCCGGGAATTGAAACCGGGCTCGACAGGCGGCGAAAGCTCGACCGACGTGCTGCGTAGAATTCGCCAGGAGATGGACGGCCGACCAGAGGACATCCTCGAAGGCCGGAAAAAGTGATTATTGTCGACGCGTCGATTTTCATCAAACTCTTTCGGGACGAGGATGGTAGCGAACAGGCGCGAAACCTGTTCGCGAAAAACATCGCAGACGGTCGCGCCATGGCCGCCCCCAGCATCTTACTTTACGAGTCACTATCTGCCGCGCTTCACTATGAGCAATCCTTCGTTATGGTCGCAACGCTGATCGCCGGGCTGCGGGAAGGCGGTTTCCAGCTTCTGGAACCGGACATGGGCGAGCTGGCCAAAACGCAGGAGATCGCGACGCAGCTGAGCCCTGCCGGCGGCTATCCAACGCTCAACGACTGCGTTTACCACGCCATGGCAATCAATCGCGCCGCAACATTGGTGACAGCCGACCAGCGCCATTTTGCCAAAACGAAACATTTAGGCAGCATTGTGCTTCTCGCCGATTGGCGAGCGCCCTAAGATTGCTCTACTCCGCCGCGCCCTTGAAGGCGCTGGCTCCGGTCTCGAACTGGAGCTTCGCGAGCCGCGTGTAGATGCCGCCCTTGGCCACCAGGCTCTGATGCGTGCCTTCCTCGACGATGCGCCCGCCGTCCATGACCAGGATGCGGTCGGCCTTCAGCACCGTCGCCAGCCGGTGCGCGATGACGATGGTGGTGCGACCGCGCATCAGCCGCTCCAGCGCTCTTTGCACCAGCGTCTCGCTTTCGGCGTCGAGCGCCGAGGTTGCTTCGTCGAGCAGAAGGATCGGCGCGTCGCGCAGGATGGCGCGGGCGATCGCGATGCGCTGGCGCTGGCCGCCGGACAGCGTCACGCCGCGCTCGCCGACCTGGCTGTCATAGCCGTTGTCGAGCCTGGCGATGAATTCGTCGGCAAGGGCCGCCTTGGCCGCGGCCTCGATCTCGGCGTCGCTGGCGCCCTGCCTGCCGAAGCCGATATTGTCGCGAACGCTCGCGGCGAAGATGGTGACGTCCTGCGGCACGATCGCGATCCGCTGCCGGACAGCCGCCGGATCGGCCTCGCGCACGTCGACGCCGTCGAGGACGACGCGGCCGCTCTCGGGATCGTAGAAGCGCAGGATCAGCGAGAAGACGGTGCTTTTTCCGGCGCCCGAAGGCCCGACGATCGCCACCGTCTCGCCGGGCTTCACCTGGAAGCTCAGGCCATGCACGGCGGCGCGGTCCGGCCGCGCCGGATAAGAGAAGGAGACGTCGTCGAAGCTGATCGCGCCCTTGGCCGTGGCCGGCAACGGAACGGGGTCGGCAGGCCGCTGGATCGCCGGCGTCTCGGCCAGGATCTCGGTCAGCCGCTCTGCGGCGCCCGCCGCCTGCGACAGCTCGCTCCACACCTCCGACAACGCGCCGAGCGCGCCGGCGGCAAACACCGAGTAGAGCAGGAACTGGCCGAGCGTGCCGGCCGACAGCGTGCCGGCAAGCACGTCGCGCGAGCCGAACCACAGCACCGCGACCACCGAGGAAAAGATCATGAAGATGGCAAAGAAGGTCAGGAACGAGCGCGCGAACACCGAGGCCCGCGCCGCCTCGAAGGCAGCATCGACGGCGCCAGCGAAGCGGCCGGTCACCAGCTTCTCGTTGGTGAAGGCCTGCAGCGTGCGCACCGCGCCGATCTGCTCGCTGGCATAGGCGGTGGCCTCGGCGAGCGTGTCCTGCGCTTGCCGGGACTTGCGGCGCACCGAACGGCCGAAGGCGACGAGCGGCAGCACGATCACCGGAATGGCCGCGATCACCAGGCCGGAGAGTTTCGGGCTGGTGACGACCATCATCGCCACCGCGCCGAGGCCGAGGATGACGTTGCGCAGCGCGACCGAGGCGGTGGCGCCGACCGCCGACTTCACCTGCGTGGTGTCGGCGGCAAGCCGCGACACGATCTCGCCCGAATGCGAACGATCGAAAAACGCCGGCGACAGCGTCGTGACATGGGAGAAAACGTCGCGGCGGATGTCGGCGACGACCCGTTCGCCGAGCGTGATAACGAAATAGTAGCGGCTGGCCGAAGCGGCCGCGAGCAGCGCGGCCATCAGAACCAGTGCCGCGAAATACTCCGCGATGAAGGTGGAGCCCGCGGCCTGGAAACCGTGGTCGATCATGCGCCGCACAGCCATCGGCAAGGCCAGCGTCGTTACTGCCGCCACGATCAGCGAGATGATGGCGCCGATGGCGAGCTTCCGGTAGCGGGTGATATAGGGAAACAGGCTGCGGAGCGGCCGGACCGAGCGTCTGCGCTCGCTTGCGCTGCCACCGATTTCCGCCATGAGCGTTTCCTCTGGCCGCTTGCCGGCACCGCGCTTCAATATGCGCTCGCCGCGGCCTTGTGATTCAATTCCGGCTGATGTATAGGCTCGCCGACCGTTTTAGAAGCCGTGGCTTTTCATTAGCTGCGGCTTCGAGTTTTAAAAAGGGGCGCATCGACGCAGGCCTTTAGGCCCGTCAGCAGCGCCGGCAGCCAGGAAACACGACAATGAAGGCCGATATTCATCCCGACTACCACACCATCAAGGTCGTCATGACCGATGGCACCGAATACCAGACCCGCTCGACCTGGGGCAAGGAAGGCGACACGATGAACCTCGACATCGACCCGACCACGCACCCGGCCTGGACCGGCGGCCAGCAGACCCTGCTCGACCGCGGCGGCCGCCTGTCGAAGTTCAAGAAGCGTTTCGAAGGCTTCGGCCTCTAAGCCGGACACATCGGCAGACTTTGAAAACCCGCCTTCGAGGCGGGTTTTTTGTTGGCCGCATTTCTTCCTTCTCCCCGTTCTACGGGGAGAAGGTGCCCGAAGGGCGGATGAGGGGCAGCGCTAGCCTCGGCGATTGGCCGGCCAAGGTGCGAGAAATTCAGAATTCGATGACAGTGCGCTTTTTCGACGACGCCAATGTCATAGGTCGGCGCCGCCCCTCACCTGCCTGCCGGCATCCTCTCCCCGTATAGTGACGGGGAGAGGGGCGCTCTCGCCGGCGATTTCGCCAATCACCGACGCTGTGGGAAAGCGCCTGGGTTGTACCTATTCGCCCACAAACTCCCTAAGCGCCATGCGCTTGTAGGCCGCGACAAGCCTGTCGCCCTCCTCGCGGTCGACGGAGATCGCCAGCCGCACCGCGGCCTCGCCCATCTGCCAGACGAGGAACGCCGTCGTTTCCAGCTCCACTGGATCGGCATGGGGACGCAGCCGCTTCAGCACCACGACCAAAAATTCGGCATTGGCCCGGCTGTCGGCGAGTTCCAGTTCGCGCAACGCCTTGTCGGCCTGCGTACCCGACCAGATGTCGCGCATCACCGGCTCGGCCAGGAACAACTGGTAGTAGATGTCCACCAGCTCCGAAAACGCCCGTTTCATTCCCTCGGCATCGCGGACATCCTTGAGCGCCGTCGCAATGCAGGCCTGGCTTTCGGCGGTGTAGCGCTCGGCAAGCGCCCAGACGATCGCCCGCTTGTCCGGGAAGAACTGGTAGAGCGAGCCGATCGACACCCCAGCCCTTTCCGCCACCTCGCCCATGCGCATGGCATCGCTGCCTTGCTCGGCAATCAGCGCCGAGGCGGCCGCAAGCATGCGCTCGACCCGCTCGCGGCTGCGCTGCTGCGTAGGCGACCGGCGCGGTGAAGCAATAGCCGCCTGGTCCGGCTTGGCGGTAACTTTTTCATCCATGGCTCTGTCCGGGCGATTTCTCGAAAACTGGCTTGACTCACAAAATACGAGGGTTTATCACGTTTTGCAAATGTGAGGATTACTCGCATTTTGGAATCGAGCAAAACCCGGCATCTGGAGCAACTGAGATGATGAACCTTCTTCCCACCCTCACCTTCATCGCCGCGATCGGCTCGGGCGTCGTCGGCGGCGTCTTCTTTGCCTTCTCGAATTTCGTCATGGCGGCCCTTGCCCGACTGCCCGTCCCGAGCGGCATCGCCGCGATGAATTCGATCAACATCACGGTGATCACCCCGACCTTCATGACGGCGCTGTTCGGCACCGGCCTCATCTGCCTGATGCTGATTGCCGGCGTTTTCTTCGGCTGGAGCCAGTCGGGCTCGTACTGGCTGCTTGCCGGCGCGGTGCTCTATTTCGTGGGCAATCCGATCGTGACCATGATCTTCAACGTGCCGCTCAACGACGCACTCGCCGCCGTCGATCCTGCGAGCGCCAACGGCGCCGCCGTGTGGGCGAACCATCTGAATGAGTGGGTGATGTGGAATCACGTCCGCACCATCACCGCCATCGCGGCAATGGCCTGCTTCATCATGGCATTGACCTGAAGACGGCAACTCGCGAATGCAAAAGGCTGCGGCTCAGGCGGAGTCTTTTTTATGATCCTTGCGATCGGCGTGGCCGAGGTCACGCTCTGGGTCGATGACGTCGCGGACCAGTTGCTTGAGCTTTGCAGCATCCGGAAAACCGCCGTCGCGCTTGCGCTCCCAGATGAGCACGTCGTTGCAGGAAATGGTGAAAATGCCGCCGGTGCCCGGTACCAGCGTCACCTCGCCGAGATCGGTGCGGAAGGTCGAGAGCAGCTCCTGCGCCATCCAGCCGGCGCGCAGCAGCCAGTGGCATTGCGTGCAGTAGGTGATGCGGATGGTGGGAAGCGGCTTTTCGCTCATGGCGACTTGGCTCAGGCCGCGCTGAGCTTGGCCATGGTTTCGTCGTCGACCTCGAAATTGGCGTAGACGCTCTGCACGTCGTCGTCGTCCTCGAGGGTGGCGACCAGCTTCATCAGCGACTGCGCCCGCTCTTCGTCGACCGGAACGTTGTTCTGCGGCTGCCAGATCGGCTTGACCGATTCCGCTTCGCCGAGCGAGGCTTCCAGCGTCTTGGACACGTCGCCGAGGTTTTCGAAGGCGCAATAGATGGTGTGGCCTTCCTCATCGGACTCGACGTCATCCGCGCCGGCTTCGATCGCCGCTTCCATGACCTTGTCGGCGCTGCCGGCCGAGGCCGGATAGTAGATCTCGCCGACGCGGTTCCACATGAACGACACCGAGCCGGTTTCGCCGAGCGCTCCGCCAGCCTTGGTGAAGGCGGCGCGCACATTGGAGGCCGAGCGGTTGCGGTTGTCGGTCAGCGCCTCGACGATCAGCGCGACGCCGCCGGGACCGTAGCCTTCATAACGCACCGCCTCGTAGTTTTCGGCATCGCCCATCGACGCCTTGTTGATGGCGCGCTGGATGTTGTCCTTCGGCATCGACACCGCCTTGGCGTTCTGCACGGCGAGGCGAAGCCGCGGGTTCATCGATACATCGGGCGTCCCGCTCTTGGCTGCGACGGTGATTTCACGCGCCAGCTTGGAAAACATTTTCGACCGCACCGCGTCCTGGCGGCCCTTGCGGTGCATGATGTTCTTGAACTGCGAATGGCCAGCCATGGCACCCCTGTCGTGTTCGGCTAGAGCATCTCGAAGCGGGGTGTCATCACCTCGTCTTCGGCAAAATGCTCGAATTCAATCTTTCAGAACGTCCCGGACATGCCTGCGAAGGCACGCGGCGCTCTTTGTCGGAATGGCCGGCTTATAGATAAATCGGCTCAATTCGTCCAGCCACGCCGTCACTCCAACGTTGAACCGGCCCGCTCACCCCTCCAGATCGGACTTCAACCGGTCGAGAATGCTGATGGCGTGACCGGCATACTGGCTGATCCAGCGGTCGTGGATCTGCTTGATCGGCAGCGCATTGAGATGGTTCCAGCGCTCGCGCCCCTCACGCTTGGCAACGATCAGGTCGGCCTCCTCCAGGACTTTCAGGTGCATCATCACTGTGCAGCGGTCCATGTCCGGAAAAGCCCCGCATAGCGCGCCGGTCGTCTGCGGCTGGTCCTTCAGCCGATCCAGCAATTCGCGCCGGCGCGAATGCGCCAAGGCCTTGAAAACATGATCGTCCACGGTTTCGCTTGACATGTTATGTTTCTATAACATATCGTTTTGGCAAGCAAGGAAGGAGCTGTGGATATGTCGCTTGGATTCAGGATTTCCGGACGCATCGGCAAACCCGTCGCCGAGGTCTTCGACGCCGTCGTCAACCCGACGAAGCTCAGCGGTTATTTCACCACCATTGGCGGCGCTTCCGCTCCGCTTGTCGCCGGCACCACCGTCACCTGGTGGAAGATGGTGCCGGTGGAGGTCGACGAAGTGACGAAGGACAAGCGCATCGTGCTGCGCTGGGACGCCACCGATACCGACGGCAACCCCGCCTACAAGACCCGCATCGAGATGAATTTCGAGCCGCTGGAGGACGGCGGCACCTTCGTCACCATCGCCGAGCAAGGCTGGCGCGAAGGCGAGGTCGGCCTGAAGAAGTCCTACCTCAACTGCGAGGGCTGGTCGCAGATGCTCGCCTGCATGAAGGCCTATCTCGAATACGGCATCAATCTGCGCGACGGCTACTACCGCAGCGAGATGAAGGGCGAGCCGGCCAACGAGACCAACATCTGAGCCTGCGTCAAGTCCCGATATCCCGCAGGAGGAGGTCGCCCCGATGACGAAAGCAACACCATTCCTGATGTTCGAGGGAAACGGCGAGGAGGCCATGACCCTCTATTGCGGGACCATTCCCGATAGCCGTGTCCTCGACATCGCGCGCTACGGTTCGGGCGAGGACGGGACGGAAGGAACGCTCAAGCTGGCGCGCGCTTTGGTCGGCGGCGTCGAGATCAGGATCTACAACAGCCCCGTCCATCACGCCTTCACTTTCACGCCGTCCTTCTCCTTCTTTGTCGACTGTTCTTCCGGGCAGGAACTGGAGCGGATCGTCGGCGTTCTTTCCAAGGATGGTGGATTTCTGATGCCACCAAGCAACTACGGCTTCAGCCAGCGTTTCGCCTGGCTCAACGACCGGTTCGGCGTCTCCTGGCAGATCAACTTGCCCTGACATCGAGGAGGATACTGTAGAATTGAAGCGCGCCCCCACCGCCGAAACCGCCATGCTGATCCGGCGGCCGGTCGCCGACGTCTTCGAGGCGATCGTCGATCCGGCGATCACCACGAAATTCTGGTTCACGCATTCGAGCGGACGACTGGACGAAGGCAAGACGGTCGAGTGGGAGTGGCGCATGTACGGGGTCTCGACCAGGGTCGAGGTCAGCGAGATCGTCCCCAACGGGAAGATCGTCATGCAATGGAGCGATCCGCCGACCACCGTCGTCTGGACCTTCACCAAAATGCCCGACGAGGCGACCTTCCTCGAGGTCCGCAATTTCGGCTTCGCCGGCTCCGCCGACGAGCAGGTCAAGCAGGCAATCGACTCGACCGGCGGCTTCTCTCTTGTGCTCGCCGGCGCCAAGGCATGGCTGGAACAGGGCCTGACGCTCGGCCTGATCGGCGACCGTCACCCGAAGGGCATTTCGGCCTAATGCCCCTCGCCCGACCCCTGCTTCTTGCGATGCCGTGCCAGCATGTTGAGGCCCTCGACCAGGGCTGAAAAACCCATGGCGGCGTAGATGTAGCCCTTGGGCACATGGTAGCCCATGCCGTCGGCGATCAGCGTCATGCCGATCATCAACAGGAAGCCCAGCGCCAGCATGACGATAGAGGGGTTCATGGCGATGAAATTGGCGAGCGGCGTCGCCGCCAGCATCATCACACTCACCGCCACGATCACCGCGATATACATGATGGCGATCTCGTCGGTCATGCCGACGGCGGTGATGATGGAATCGATCGAGAAGACGAGGTCGAGCAGCAGGATCTGGAAGATCGCTCCGGCAAGGCTCATCTGCAGCGTGCCCACCATCGTATCCTGGTGGTCCTGCGGGTCGACCGTGTGATGGATCTCCTTGGTCGCCTTCCAGACCAGGAACAGGCCGCCGGCGATCAGGATCAGGTCGCGCCAGGAAAAGCCGTGGCCGAAGGCTGTGAACACCGGCGCCGTCAGCTGCACGATGATCGAGATGGTGGCGAGCAGGACGAGGCGCATGATCAGGGCCGCCGAGATGCCCAGCCGGCGCGCGCGGGCGCGCTGCGCTTCCGGAAGCTTGTTGGTCAGGATCGAGATGAAGATCAAATTGTCGATGCCGAGCACGACCTCGAGCACCACCAGGGTCAAAAGCGCGACCCATGCGGTCGGATCGGAAACAAAGTGAAAATGCGGCGCCAGAAATTCGACAAGCTGCATGGAGGTCGTCCCCTCTACGATCTAGAGCAGTGTTGCCGGCAATTAGGTACTCTGCGCACCTATATCAATGTCACGGCCAGAAGGACGGCGCCGTTTCTTCCAGCCGCGGCCCGCGACGAAACGGCGCGATTTTTTCGGCAAGCCCGGTGCGGTCGGAAATATCGACGCCGACGCCGCAGAGCGTCGCAGGCCCGGATGCCGCCTCGAACCGGCCTTTCGGCACTTTCGACAGGAACCGGTTGAGCGGCTCTTCCTTGTCCATGCCAAGCGAGGAGTCATAGTCGCCGCACATGCCGGCGTCCGAAATATAGGCGGTGCCGCCATTGAGGATCTGATGGTCGGCAGTCGGCTGATGCGTATGCGTGCCGACCACGAGGCTGGCGCGGCCGTCGACGAAATGCGCGAAGCACATTTTCTCCGAGGTCGCCTCCGCGTGGAAATCGACGATGACCGCATCGGCCTGCTCGCCGAGCGGACAGGCGGCCAGCTCACGCTCACCGGCCTGGAACGGGTCGTCGAGTTCCGGGTGCATGAAGACGCGGCCCATGATGTTGGCGACCAGCACGCGGGCGCCATTGCGGGCGATGTAGACGCCCGAGCCGCGCCCCGGCGTGCCCTTGGGAAAATTCGAAGGCCGCAGGAAGCGCTCCTCGCGCGGCGCGAAGATCAGCGCGTCGCGCTGGTCCCAGACATGGTTGCCGGTGGTGACGACATCCGCGCCCGCCGCGAGCGTTTCGCGAAAGATTTCTTCGGTAATGCCGAAGCCGCCGGCGGCGTTCTCGCCATTGACGATGACGAAATCGAGCTTGAAGTCGGAAATCAGCCCTGGCAGCTGTTCCCAAACCGCCGTGCGTCCCGTCTTGCCAACCATGTCGCCGAGGAAGAGGAGTCTCATAGCCACTTCTATCCAGAGCTGTGGACGCTAGGCAAGCGGCACCGAGGTCCTAACGCCGCCCAAAGGTGGCGCGTTGCTGTTCGGCCAGCGTTGCGCTCGCGCCCGAGACGCGGGTAGCCGAGGGGATCGGCAAGGCCGGCGGTGCGTTCCGTCCTCGCAACCAGAAGAACCAGAGATAGAAAGCGGCGAACCCGCCGGTGACGGCAAACAGCAGCAGCCCGCCGCGCCATCCCTTCATCGCGGCCGTATCAAGGTTCGCTGGACCGGCGGGATCGTAGTAGAATTCCATCTGGTCGCCCTTGGCTGCCTTGTAGAGGCCGATGTCCTTGCCCTTGCCGGACCATGTCATCGGCGCATCGTTGGCGACGTAAGCCAAGGCGACATTGATGCCGTCCGTTTTGAGGCCGTTCGCCTGCATTTCGCTGTAAGGACTGACATCCGTTACGGTGGCGACCGTCCGCTGCCAGGCGGACTGGTGGTGCAGGGCAGTTCCTATGATGTGCAATGCCATCAAAAATAGTATCGCCGAGATCAACGCGAACGGCATCAGCAAATAGCGCGCAAGAATAAACACC
Organism: Mesorhizobium sp. B2-8-3; assembly: GCF_006440815.1. NCBI lineage: Bacteria > Pseudomonadati > Pseudomonadota > Alphaproteobacteria > Hyphomicrobiales > Phyllobacteriaceae > Mesorhizobium > Mesorhizobium sp. B2-8-3. The sequence continues at coordinate 4,730 of NZ_VFTW01000042.1, read as the reverse complement.
ACGACCCCGTCGAGCTGGACTATTTTTCAGGAATATAGCCGACGTTTGTTGGAAACGCGTTAAGCAGGTCGCGACAGTTCAATGCATGTCGCCCAAAAAAGCGCAGCGCTTTTGGGGCGACCGACAAAATCTAAAGCGCGCCTGAATTCGTTTCAGCGCGACGCGCTTTAAGCGATATCGAAGCGGCGCAACCCGCTCTCGGTCAGTATTTCCTGAATGATGACGTCGTGGTCTTCGTTCGGCACCAGCGGCACTTCCTGGCAGTCGAAGGCGATGCCGATCAGCCTGGGCACGATGCCCTTGTCGGCCAGCCTGGCGATGGCACGGTCGTAATAGCCGGCGCCATAGCCTATGCGGTGACCGCGGGCGTCAAAGGCGGCGAGCGGCACCAGCATGAGCGTGGGGTCGAGCACTTCCGCCTCTTCATGCGGCCCGACGGTGCCGAACCCCATCTCGACCATCGGCGCGCCGCGCACCAGTTCGCGGAAGACGATCGTGGTCTTGTCGAGAATTGCCGGCAGGCAGAGCCTGGCGCCCTTTTCGCGCATCGCGAACATCAGCGGCCGCACATCGACCTCCGAGCGCATCGGCCAGAAGCCGGAGACGACCCGGCCGGGCTCGAAGTCGATTTTTTCCTTCGCGGTCTCGGCCATTTCAAGCGCGATTTCCACCCGCCAGAATTCGTCGAGCGCATCGCGGCGCGCCAGCGCTTCCTTGCGAAGCTGTTTTTTCAGGTCTCTGGAAGGTGACATGCGCCGAGGCTAGAAAAGGTCAGATTTGAATGGAGTTTCAGGAGCGACGTTTCTAGCGCAATTCCAGGAAAAGTGCGCAGCGGTTTTTCCGTCCGGAATTGCGCAAAACAGAGAGAAGACGCATGTCTCCCGAAAACGGGAGAGTGACGATCCACACAACCGGTGGAGAGGTCGATCCCGGGTGCCTACAAAGTAGGTGGGCGCCGTGTGAGAAAACCCACGGGTCTTCCCAGGGACAGCTCCCTAAGGATCGATAAGGCCCCGGGGATAAGTTTCTCCTGCCGGGAAGCGCAGACCGCCGGAGACAAATATAGGCCGATGGTTAGCCGAGCGCCAGTGAAACGGGCAACCATTCGCGCGTAATTCGTCTTGCAGACCATCCTGATAGGGAGCTCTTCCGCAACCGCCCTTGCGCGGCCCATCCAGCCTCCTTACGGTCCCCGCCGCACGGACAGGAGAAAGATGCGTTTCGAAGGCACCACGGCCTATGTCGCCGACAAGGATCTGATGGTCGCGGTCAACGCCGCGATCGCGCTGGAACGGCCCTTGCTGGTCAAGGGCGAGCCCGGCACCGGCAAGACCGAGCTCGCCCGCCAGGTGGCATCGGCGCTAGGGCTCGAGTTCATCGAATGGAACGTCAAGTCCACCACCAAGGCGCAGCAGGGCCTCTACGAATATGACGCCGTCTCGCGGCTGCGCGACAGCCAGCTCGGCGACGAGCGCTTCAACGACATCGCCAACTACATCAAGCGCGGCAAGTTGTGGGACGCCTTCGCGGCGCAAAGGAAAGTCGTGCTTTTGATCGACGAGATCGACAAGGCCGACATCGAATTCCCCAACGACCTCCTGCAGGAACTCGACCGGATGGAGTTCTTCGTCTACGAGACAGGCGAGACGATCCGCGCCGAGTTCAGGCCGATCGTCATCATCACCTCGAACAATGAGAAGGAACTGCCGGACGCCTTCCTGCGCCGCTGCTTCTTCCACTACATCCGCTTCCCCGACATCGACACGCTGCACCGCATCGTCGAGGTGCATTACCCCGGCATCAAGCAGAATCTGGTGCGGGCAGCCCTCACGCAGTTCTACGAGATCCGCGAGGTGCCGGGCCTGAAGAAGAAGCCGTCTACCTCCGAGGCGCTCGACTGGATCCGTCTGCTGGTCGCCGACGACATCGCGCCCGAGGATCTGCGCGCCGATCCGAAGAACATGCTGCCGAAGCTGCACGGCGCGCTGTTGAAGAACGAGCAGGACGTGCACCTGTTCGAGCGCCTGGCCTTTATGGCCAGACGGCAGCAGTAAGCCCGCAGCAATAGCGCTTTCCCGTCCGTGGACCGTTGCCGCCGAGCGGCCGCTGCCGCAGCTTCGGGTCAAAATGTTGGAGGAAAAATGTCCGAGATCATCATCCGCCCGCTCGCGCAGTCCGACCACGCCGACTGGCGCCGGCTTTGGACCGACTATCTGACTTTCTACGAGACGAAGCTGCCGGCAGAGGTCTACGCGATCACCTGGAAGCGCCTGTTCACGGATGGCGAGTTCGAGCCGAAGGGTTTCATTGCCACGCTCGACGGCAAGGCCGTCGGCCTCACCCATTATCTCTATCACCGCTCAGGCTGGTCCGAGAAAAACAACTGCTACCTGCAGGACCTGTTCGCCGACCCTGAGGTGCGCGGCAAGGGCGTGGGCGCCGCGCTCATCAAAGCGGTGCAAGACGAGGCCGGCAAGATTGGGGTGAAAAACGTCTACTGGATGACGCACGAGACCAACGCCACGGCGCGCCGGCTCTACGATCATGTGGCGCGACGAACGGGCTTCATCGAGTACGATCTGCTATAAGGCAATTTGAAAACCCGGAACGAGCTGAATGACCTGCTATGTAGGAATTTTGGACGGTGCCGATGACGTCTGGGGGGTTCGGATACCCGATCTTCCGGGTTGCCATGGCGGTGGCGCGAGCCCTGACGAAGCGGTTGCTGACGCAGCGCTCGCGACCCGGGAATGGACTGAGATTCGTATTGCGAAGCGCCTGCCCGTCCCCAGCCCACGTACATTGGCTGATCTGCTGAGATCAGGCGAAATCGACTACATCTCAGGTGAGTCCGCCGTGGTCATTGGTTAGAGATAGCCGATGTTCATCCCCTTCTTCCTCGAACTGAAGGCCGCGCGGGTTCCCGTTTCGCTCAGGGAATATCTGTCGCTGCTGGAAGGGCTGGAAGCCGGGCTCGTCGATTATGACGTCGAAGCTTTCTACTACCTCGCGCGCGCGGCCCTGGTGAAGGACGAGCGCCACATCGACCGTTTCGACCAGGTGTTTGCGCATGTCTTCAAGGGTGTCGAGGCGCTCGGCGGCCCCGATGCCGTCGATGTCGTCAACATCCCCGAGGAATGGCTGCGCCGTTTGGCGGAAAAGCACCTGACCGAGGAGGAAAAGAAGCTGGTCGAAGCGCTGGGCGGTTTCGACAAGCTGATGGAGACCTTGAAGCAGCGCCTCCAGGAGCAAAAGGGGCGCCACCAGGGCGGTTCGAAATGGATCGGCACCGGCGGCACCTCGCCCTTCGGCGCCTATGGCTACAACCCCGAAGGGGTTCGCATCGGCCAGGATGAAAGCCGGCATCGCCGCGCGGTGAAGGTCTGGGACAAGCGCGAATTCCGGAACTTCGACGACACCGTCGAACTCGGCACCCGCAACATCAAGGTGGCACTGAAGCGGCTGCGCCGTTGGGTGCGCGAGGGCGCCGACGAGGAGTTCGACCTTCCCGGCACCATCCACGCCACCGCCGAGCACGGCTATCTCGACGTTAAAACCCGGCCCGAGCGACGCAACGCGGTGAAGCTTTTGATGTTCTTCGATGTCGGCGGCTCGATGGACGACCACATCCGCGGCGTCGAGGAACTGTTCTCGGCCGCGCGCGCCGAGTTCCGCCAGCTCGAATATTTCTACTTCCACAACTGCCTCTACGAGCGCGTCTGGAAGGACAATCGGCGGCGGCTGGCCGAGACGATCCCGACCTTCGACCTCATCCACAAATACGGGCCCGACTACAAGGTGATCGTCGTCGGCGACGCCTCGATGAGCCCCTACGAGATCGCGCATCCCGGCGGCTCGGTCGAGCATTGGAATCCGGAGGCCGGCAGCGTGTGGCTGACCCGTCTGTTGCGGCAATGGCCGAACGCGATCTGGCTAAACCCGGAAGCCGAGAAGAACTGGCGCTACACGCATTCGATCCAGTTGATCGGCGACATCTTCGGCGGCCGCATGTTCCCACTGACATTGGCCGGGCTTGAGGCAGCGACAAGACAGTTGTCGCGCAAGCACTAGCTCGCTTTCACTGGCGGCGTTTGTAACAAATGCCTATGTTCCGACGAATACCCGTTGCAAGCAACAACGAGCCGCCAAGGCCGAGGAGATTCCATGGATACCCACGCCTATCCCGTCACCCGCACCGATGCCGAATGGCGCGCCCGGCTGACGCCGGAGCAATATGCCGTGATGCGCAACCACGGCACCGAGCGCCCCGGCAGCTGCGCCCTGCTCTACGAGAAGCGCGCCGGCACCTTCTACTGCGTCGGCTGCGACCAGCCGCTGTTCGAATCCAAGCTGAAGTTCGAGAGCGGCACCGGCTGGCCGAGCTTCAACGATCCGGTCCCGGGCTCGATCGACACCACCGTCGACCGTAGCTACGGCATGGTCCGCACCGAATGCCATTGCGCGCGCTGCGGCAGCCATCTCGGCCATGTCTTCGAGGATGGCCCGCCGCCGACCGGCCTGCGCTATTGCATCAATGGCGTGGCGCTGCGCTTCGAGCCGGCAGCCTGAAGCCTCGGGAATGACTTCGCAAAGGGCGGTCTCGGCCGCCCTTTTTCATGCTCTAATGTATGTCGCGCAAAAGTGACCTCGGTTTGGAGTGCGCCCCTGGGGGTGGACAGGTCGGCTTGATGAATTGACCAGGCTTGCCGGGTTTCCGAAAGTGGAGCCGA
>NZ_VFTW01000041.1:0-38745 GCF_006440815.1 Mesorhizobium sp. B2-8-3 | reverse complement strand
ACTAGACGCCCTCAGGGCATGGATCAACTTCTCACCCCAAAACGCGCTAACCGCATGGCTCAGCACTTTCCCTAAGATCATCAAAACCCAATGAGTCGTGTACTGTGATTCTATCAAACGCTGAACTGCTCCAAGTGCAAGAATGCATTACGCTTTTATGGAACAGACCGCCTGCCATCGAGTTAGTCGCAGACACACGATTGGAAACTCACAATGGCATACGCTGCCGAAACTCCCTCACCGGAAATCGTCGAACGGGAACGGTGCGCGGCCATGGCCGAGGCACAGGCATTCGAACGCATCAAGATGTACCCGGTGGCGCGCGCGATGCGTGCCTTGGCGCGTCGCATCAAGGAGTCCGGCTTGCCGATGAGCTTCCAGTCGCAAACTGCTTCCGGCAGCATCGAACGTGCCGCCATTTGATGGCCGTGACTTGAGCGACCTCGCACCGATTTCGGCGAAGGCCATACACATTTGCGTCGACATGCAGCGGATGTTCGCGCCGCCGGGTCCTTGGGCGGTCGAATGGCTGCCCGCGATCCTGCCGCAGGTGCAGAGGTTGGTTGGCAAGCGGCCCGAAGCCACCATTTTCACCAGGTTCATCCCCGCGAGAAATCCCGGCGACGGCCACGGCCAGTGGAAGCAGTATTATGAGCGTTGGGCGCAAATGACGATCGCAAGGGCAGGCAAGGAAATGATCGAACTGTTGCCCGAGCTTGCCGTCCATCTGCCGCCGGCGCGCCTGTTCGACAAGCCGATCTATTCGCCATGGCTAAGCGGCGAACTGTCGGGCGTGCTCCAGTCCGAAGGCGTCGAAGAGATCATCGTCAGCGGTGGCGAGGCCGATATGTGCGTTCTGGCCACGCTGCTGGGCTCGATCGATCTGGGTTACCGCACCATCCTTGCCGAGGATGCCATCTGCAGCACGTCGGACGAGGCGTATGAGAACATCCTCAAGCTTTTCACCAAGCGCTACTCGCATCATGTCGAGGTGGCGCCGGTGGAAGCCATCCTCGAATGCTGGCAGTAGGCGACCCATTGATAGGCCGCGCCGTCTGAACGGCAAGCTCCATTTCCACCCGGGAACATTTCGCGGCGACCTCAGTGGTCGGACTTGAGCATGCCGACCCGAAAGAGATTAAGGTGAAGCTCGACCGTTGGAAAAGGAGACAGGACTCGAGAATTGAAGAGAGCAGGCGGCGAGAAATCAAGGAGTTATGGATGATGCGTTTTTTTCGAAATAACGGCCTGCTGATCACCGTCTTCGCCATCTTCGTTGCATGTCTGGTCGGCCAGGCAATCTCGGGCTATTTCGCCAGCCAACAGGACAGGGCGATGCATGGCTTGGCGAACCAGTCCTTTGCCTCGTTTCTCGGATCCGGTGAATTTCAGGAAAGCGTTTTCGAGAACTGGGAAAGCGAATTCCTGGAAAAATGGACCTATGTTTTCCTCACCGCTTATCTGGTGCAGCGCGGTTCGGCAGAGTCCAGGGATCCCGATGCGGACTCACCGGAAAACGAAGATCCCGCCAGACATCGCGAAGAGCCTGATGCCCCCTGGCCGGTAAGGCGCGGTGGGATCATTCTCTGGCTCTATTCGCATTCGCTTGGAACAGCGCTCTTTCTGATCTTCGTCGCGACCTTCGTCTTCCATCTTTGGCAAAGCACGCGCCACGCGGCAGAAGAAGCCGCGCTGCATCACCAGCCGGCGGAGACCATTCTGGCGCATCTCGTTTCCGGGCAATTCTGGTTCGAAAGCTTTCAGAACTGGCAGAGCGAATTTCTGTCGACGGGCGTCCTGGTGCTGCTGGCAATCTGGCTGAGGGAGCGCGGCTCCCCGGAGAGCAAGCCTGTGCACGCGCCGCATGCGAAAACTGGCCATTGACAGCAGCGACCATCACTCGCCCCGATCGGCTGGTTGTATAGGCTGGCCTTTGTGCCCTCACTTGGGATAGACCCGGCCTGCATTCCTGTGTCACAAATGAGATCACAGGCCGGGCTTTGCGCCAGCTTCATCCGCGTGGGCTCATGGGCGAGCGTCATCCCGGTATGACCACCCGAACCGGAACCGATTTCGCCGCTGGCACGTGCGCCTTTTCGGCCCGATGCCAGAGCGGGATGAGCGGATTGAGCTCGGGATAATAGCCGGCGCAATCTCCGCGCGGAATTGAGTAGGGCGTAACGCGAAGACCGCGCACCCGTCGTTCGACACCGTCATCGGCTGCGGACTCCAGGTCGATCACCTCGCCATCATGGAGGCCCAGCCGTTCGATATCGTGCGCGTTCATCAGCAGCACCATCCGCGTCCCGCTGATGCCGCGTAGGCGATCCCGGTAGCCGTAGATGGTGGTATTGAACTGGTCGTTGGAGCGAACCGTGATCAGTGTCAGCGCATCCGACCGCGAGACGTCGATGTCGGGATCCGTTTCGAGCATCGTCGGCGGCTTGAAGTTGGCTTTCTTGTTGGGGGTCTGCCACACCCGCTTGGAGGCCTTGATGTCGCGATGAAAACCGCCCGGCACCAGGAAGCGTTTGTTGAAGTCCTTGAAGTGGTCTGGATAACAGCGTTCGATTTCGTCGCGCACGCGCGAATAGTCGACCACCCATTCATCCCAGGGAATTGAACTCCTTCCCGCGACCGTCGCCTTGGCGAGCTCGGCGACGATCCTGGGCTCGGAGAGCAGACTGGGTCCGGCCGGCGGGCGATAGCCGAAGGAACCGTGGATGCAGGCTGTGGAATCCTCCATCGAGACATGCTGCTCGCCGGTAGCCTGCAAATCCTTCTCGATGCGTGAGAGACAGGGCAGCAAATAGGTGACCGCTCCCGGTATCAGATGACTGCGGTTCAGTTTCGTGGCGATCTGGACATGCAATCTCAGGTGCCGCCAGGCGTCTTCGACAAGTCCGGTTTCCGGAACGGCCCGCACGAAGTTGCCGCCCAGTCCGATGAACCCCTTCACCGAGCCGTCGATCACGCCTTCGCATGTTTCGACCGTGTCGCGCCCTTTCTCGCGCGGCGGCTCGAAATTGTAGAATTCGGCGAACTTGTCGAGGGGGACAAGTTCCGGCTTTTCGGAGATGCCGACGGTGCGTTGGCCCTGGACGTTGGAGTGGCCGCGAAGCGGCGACACGCCGGCGCCGCGCTTGCCGACATTGCCGCGCATCAGCAGCAGATTGCAAAGCATGTGGACGTTCTCGGTCCCGTGCCGGTGCTGCGTCAGGCCCATGCCGTAATTGCCGATGACCGCCGATGCCTTGCTGTAGATCTCAGCCACATGCTCCAGATCGGCGCGCGCAATGCCCGAACGCGCTTCGATCCTGTCCCAGGATGTGCGGCGCAGATAGGCTTCGAACGCATCGAAGCCGTGTGTATGTTCCTCGATGAAAGCCGTGTCGAGGACACGCGGCGCGCCAGCATTCTTTGCCGCGTCGTCGAGCGCCAAAACGGCCTTCGCAATGCCCGTCATGGCGGCGATGTCGCCGCCGCCGCGAATCTGGAAGAAGTCGCTCGACATCCTGGTGCCGGCGCCCGGCGAAAGCATTTCAACCGGGCTCTGTGGATTCTTGAAGCGCTTCAGGCCGCGCTCCGGCAGTGGATTGAAGGTGATGACGGGTATGCCGCGCTGGCGCGCCTCCTCGATCGGGTGAAGCAATCGCGGCGCGCTCACGCCGGTGTTGTGGCCAAAGAAGAACATCAGGTCGCAATGGCCGAAGTCCTCCAATTGCACGGTGCCGACCGGCGAGCCGATGGACTCGGGCAGGCCGACCGAAGTCGACTCGTGGCACATGTTGGAGGAGTCCGGCAGATTGCCCGAGCCGTAGGTGCGCGCGAAAAGCTGATACATGAACGACGCCTCGAGCGAGGCGCGGCCCGAGGTGTAGAACACGACCGATCTCGGATCGAGCTTGCGGAGCTCCTCGCCGATGTCGCGGAACGCGGCCTCCCACCCGACCGGCTCATATTTGTCGGTGACCTCGTTGTAGCGCATCGGTTCGAGCAGCCGGCCCTGCTTCTCAAGGTCGTGATCGGGCCAATCGAGCAGCTCGTTGACGGAGTGGGCAGCGAAGAACTCCGGGCCGCAGCGCCGTTTCGTCTGGTCCCAGATCGTAGCCTTGGCGCCGTTCTCGCAGAATTCGAACGGGCGCGGCTCGGCGGGCTTCGCCCAGGAGCAGGAGACGCACATATAGCCGTCGGCCTTGTTCTGCTTGAGCAGCGTGCTCCAGATGCCCGACATCAGCAAGCCTTCGCCACGTGCCTTGCGGATCAACGATTTGAGGGATCCCCATCCGCCGGTCGGATGGTTGTACTTGCGGATTTCGACATGATCGGTGGTGGAGGGATTCATGGTGGAGCTCGGCTCGTATTGCTTTGATCTCCAACCCGCACGGTTTCACAATGTTCCAGCCTCCTCCGCCATGAAGATGCCGCTGACGGCGGAACAACACCGGATCGCCGCTGTTTACCGAAACAGGTGGAAGAAGATAAAAAGCCGGAGCGACGGTTGATGGCCAATGACGAGTTGCCGGGAGTGCTGGCGACGCTGCCTGTGATCGACGCAAAGGCGGAGCCGACGCTGAAGAGCGCCAAAGCGGAAGCTTTCTATACGCACGCGATCCGCGAACTTGCTGCCACCGACATCCCTTTCCTGGTCGCCGGAACCTACGCCGTCAGCGCCTATACCGGCGTCGTACGCCAGACCAAGGACCTCGATATCTTCTGCAAGGCCGGCGATTGCCCGCGTATCCTCGCCCATTTCAAGGATATCGGCTACGCGGTCGAGATCGAGGACGACCGCTGGCTAGGGAAGGTCTTCGAAGGCCCGCATTTCTTCGATGTGATCTTTGCTTCCGCCAACGGCACCATGCAGGTCGAGGACCAGTGGCTGGAGAATGCCCGCCAGGTCGAACTCTTGGGCAACCGGGTCCGCATCATCGGGCCGACCGAGCTCATCTGGTCGAAATGCTTCATCCAGGACAGAGGCCGGCATGACGGCGCCGACATCGCCCACACCATCCTCAAGGCGCATGAGCAGATCGACTGGCAAAGGTTGCTGTCCTATCTCGACATCCACTGGGAGGTGCTCTTGATGCAGGCGCTGAATTTCCGGTGGATCTATCCCAGCGAACGCGACCACATTCCCGACTGGCTGCTGGACAATCTGGTCGAGCGGCTCGCCAGGCAGCGGCAATTGCCTCCGCCGAGGATGAAGATCTGCCGCGGCCGCCTGCTGTCGCAGGTCGACTATGAGATCGACGTCAAGGAATGGGGTTTTGCGGGCGTCGGCGGCGTTGGAGAATTCCGCGATGGCTGAACGAAGCAAGGCAGACCGCAAAGCGAGCGGCAACGGCAAAGTCAAAGTCGCTGCCGTGGGCGATCTGCATGTCCAGGAAGATGCGCAGACGTCCTACCGCGATCTGTTCGGCGAGGTTTCGCGCGAGGCCGACATCCTCGTGCTTACCGGCGATCTCACCAATCTCGGCAAGCCCAAAGAGGCCGAGCTTCTCGCCGAGGACCTGCGGGCCTGCTCGATCCCCGTCGTCGCCGTACTCGGCAACCACGATTACGAATCCGGCTGCGTCGACCAGATCGCGGCGACGCTCCGCCAGGCCGGCGTCTATCTCCTCGACGGGCAGGCGACGGAACTGATGGATGTCGGCTTTGTCGGCGTCAAGGGTTTTGTCGGCGGCTTCGGATCGAGGATGCTCGGCTCTTTCGGCGAGCCGGCAATCAAGGCCATGGTGGCCGAGAGCGTCAATGAAGCGATGCGGCTGGAGAACGCGATGCGACAGGTTCGCGCCAAGCGCACGCTGGTGGTTCTTCACTATGCGCCGATCCCGGAGACGGTCGACGGCGAGCCGCCGGAAATCTTCCCGTTCCTCGGATCATCCCGCCTTGCCGAAACGATCGACCGGTTCAAGGTGAGCGCCGTCGTGCATGGCCATGCGCATCGCGGCAGCTATGAGGGCCAGACCCCCGGCGGCGCCAAGGTCTACAATGTCGCTATGCACATCACGAAGCCGACGGGCCGGCCCTACGCGCTGCTCGAAATCTGAACTGGCTGGCGACCGCACCTAGACCTCGTCGAAACGATTGCCTTCCTTGGAAGGATCCTTCGAAAGGACGCGTTCCTCCTCGTCGTCGGGCAAGGCTTCGTCGCTTTCCTGGAAGGGGTTGTCGTCATCTTCCCCGGGAAGATCTCCTTCCGCTTCGGCGTCATCCTGCGGGTCGCCGTTTACGGCAACGCTGTCCGGCAGGATTCTGCCGCCCTCAAGAGCGTCCCAATCCTGCTGCTCGATGGTCGGGGCTTCGGTTTCTTCGGTCTTTGCCGGCCGCTGTTTGTCGCGCGGGTCCATGACGTTCTCCAATACTGAGCTTCGACTGGAGAACCCGCCGCAAGACGAGTTGTTCCGCTTCTTGTTCGCCACGGAACGGCGTCGACCGGGAACGGCAGCGCGCCTTGTGACTTATCGTGCGGAACCGGGAACTTTCATGCCTCGCAAGCTCGATCTCAGAAGCGGCACACCTGTCTGGGCTGCCTATCGCTCAACTGCCGTGCCGGCAGACCGCCTGACCCGAGATGTAAAAACCGACATCCTGATCGTCGGCATGGGCATCAGCGGCGCGATGATGGCCGAAGCGCTGACCCGCGATGGCCATTCCGTGATTTGCATCGACAGGCGCGGGCCGCTGAAAGGGTCGACGGCAGCCACGACGGCGCTTGTCCAGTTCGAGATCGATCAACCGCTCATCAGGCTGTCCCGGATGATCGGAGGCGATGCCGCACGACAGGCTTGGCGGCGCTCGCGACTGTCGCTGCTCAACCTGCACGGACGCATCGCGGAACTCGATATCCGCTGCCGGGCGGCGGATACGCCATCGCTTTACCTGGCTGGCAATAGGCTCGATGCGTCGGACCTGCGCCGCGAGGCGGAGGCACGCCGCGAGGCGGGCATTGGAGCGTGCTTGCTAACACGAAAAAAGCTGAGAGAGGATTTCGGGATAGGTCGCGCCGCAGCAATTCTGAGCCATGGCAATCTGGCGCTCGATCCGCGCAAATTGACGTCCGGACTGCTGAGCGCGGCCCTGCAACGCAAGGCGCGGTTCTATGCGCAGGCGGAAGCGACTGCGATCAAGGACAATCGGCTCGGCGTGACGGTGGCGACCCGAGATGGCCCTGTGATCAAGGCGCGCCATCTTATTCTCACAACCGGATACGAACTGCTCGACATCGTGCCGAATACCGGCCATCGCATCATCTCTACATGGGCGATCGCGACGCGGCCGCAGCCGAAAAAACTCTGGCCGCTCGCCGCCATGATCTGGGAGGCTTCCGATCCCTACCTCTATCTCAGGGCCACATCCGACGGCCGCGTGATCTGCGGCGGCGAAGACGAGGCGTTCACCGACGAGGAACGGCGCGACGCCCTGACCGCGCAAAAGACGGATCGCCTTGAGCAGAAACTCGGGAAGATGTTCCCGCAACTGGACACAGCGGCGAACTTCGCCTGGGCAGGCTCGTTCGGCGCCACCGGAACCGGATTGCCGATCATCGGCGGCGTGCCGGGGCATCCGCGCGTTCATGCGGTGATGGGCTATGGCGGAAATGGGATCATCTTTTCCCAGATCGCGTCCGAGATCATCTCGGCGTCCATCGCCGGCAAAGATGATGCGGACGCAAGTCTGTTCGCGTTCAAGACATGATCCTCCAGACTTTGTAGCCGCCGGCACGTTAGGCTACTCGATCTGCTCGAACGTGCACTGACGCGGCGCTTTGTCGGGCCGCCAGCGCAAGAGCCTGGTGCCGTGGCGGAAGCGGTCGCCGGTGACATGGTCGAAACGCACCTCGACCACCAGTTCCGGCTTCACCGCCTCCCATTCGCCGCTGCGCTCCGTGCTCCAGCGGCTCGGTCCGCCGGGGGCTTTGCCGGTGAAGCCCGGCCCTCCGCGCAACGCCTCGAGCTTCGTCGTGAGCGCGGCGCGGCTCTCATTGGCAATGGTCGATGTGAAGCCGACATGATCGAGCTGTCCTTGGTCGTTGTAGAGGCCGAGCAGCAACGATCCGACCTGCAGCTTGCCGTTCAGATAGCGGAAGCCGCCGACCACACAGTCCGCCGTGCGCAGCCGCTTGACCTTGACCATCGCGCGCTCGCCTGGCCGATATGGCTCGTCGAGCATCTTGGCGACGACACCGTCGGTCGAGCCGTGGCCGGCGCCTTGCAGCCATTGCCTGGCGATGGCGACACTGGTGGTGGATGGCGACAGCCGGAGCCCGGCAGAGGGTACTTTTGCCAGGAAGGCCGCCAAAGCGTTACGCCGATCGCCCAAGGGGCGTTCGAGCGTGATCTTGCCGCCCGGGGCGACGAGCATATCGAAGAGGATCAACTGCGCCGGCGTCTCGATGCTCAGCTTGCGGACGCGGCTCTCGGCCGGGTGCAGCCGCATCTGCAACGCGTCGAAGGAAGCGCGACCGTCGATCTCGATGACGATCTCGCCGTCGACGACGAAATTCCCGACATCGAGGCTTTGCATCGTCGCGATCAATTCGGGAAAGTAGCGGCCAAGCGGCTTGCCCGACTTCGCCCTAAGATCGACCGCCTTGCCGTCCTTGAAGGCAAGACAACGAAATCCATCCCATTTCGGCTCATAAAGCCAAGGGCCGTTTCCCTCCGGCAACACTTCCGCCGTTCGCGCTTCCATCGGTGGCGTGTCCAAGGGCAACGGGAAGCCGCTGTCTCGTGCCGTTACCATCGCTCTTCCGTGTCATGGTGTGGCAGGTCGATGCCGCAGCAGACCCAGCCGAGCCGCTGCGAGGAACCGTAATTGTGTCGTGGCTCAAGCTCGGCCGGATCGTCGAAGGTCCCGATATGCATCGCGATTTCCTGCGGGTTCGCGTCATAGGCAAGGGTAAGAGGCGTACCGCAGGATTGGCAGAAACTTCTCCGGGCGATTGGCGACGAGCGGCGACAGGTCGGTTCCACGGTCAGCCACGAGAGGCCGGCGACAGGCACCCAGCCAAGCACGGCGAAGGCGCTCCCGGTCGCGCGACGGCACATATCGCAGTGGCAATAATGCACGCGCGGCTCGCTCGTCAGGCGGTAACGGATATTCCCGCACAGGCACCCGCCATATCGCTCGACGGCTGCGTTTCGCGTAAAGACGTCCGGTTGTTCCATCAAGTCTGAACGCCTGATCGAAGATGCGGTTTCGGTAGCGCAGGATTTCACGCGTCAAGATCGATCAGGGCGATGCCGAGGGCTGGTCGTTTCGTGCGCCGCAAATGCACAGGCGATTCCGTCACCGTGACTTCGAGTGTCGGCTTCACCATGCCTTCGAGCAGATGTCCGCCGCGGGTCGATCCGTCGCTCAGGCCCAGTACCGCATGCAAATGCAGGCTTGGCTTGCCGCTGTCGTCGACGGCAACGTCGCCGATCGCGCTCAGCACCTCGCATTGTTCGGCGACCGGGATCTTGCGGTAGGATTTCGATTGGAAGTCGAACCAGCCAACCGTCGCTTTTTCAAACGCGCCGATCGCCGTCAGGGAGGCGCCGGCAATTCCCTTCTGACCGGCAAATTCGGTGAGAGAGGCGAAGGCTTCCTCGCCCGGATCGAGCACGACCACGAATGTCCTTTGCCCGGGGGTCTCTGCGACCAGTTTCGATTTCATGATGCCCTTTGGATGTGCCGGTGGCTCTTGGGCAAGAACTCCTTATCAGGACGCATGTTCCAGTCTGTTGAGAGACCCAAGCGACGATCCAGCCGTCAACGGCGGAGTCACGCTTCCGTGAAGTGCCGCAGGTTTTGGGGTGGCCAATGGGAACATTGGCTTCGTTGAAAGGTTAGCGCACGGACCCAGCCAGCCCAGGAGCGAGCCATGTCCCAGCCCTCAGCCCTATCCAATAATGGTCTCAGTCGAAGGCGTTTCATGGCAGGTTCGGTGTCGGCGGCCGCGACTGCGCCTTTGCTTGCTTCGCATGCACGGGCCGAAGCGCCGAGTGCAGCCCAGCCGAAACTGAGGCAACCGGCCGTCACGTCGTTGCGGATCAACAGGCAGGCTTATGAGCTGTCGCTCGATACGAGAACCAGCCTGCTCGACGCGTTGCGGGACCATGTCGGACTGACCGGCACCAAGAAGGGCTGCGACCATGGCCAATGCGGCGCGTGCACGGTGCTGGTCGACGGCAAGCGCGTGCTGTCCTGTCTGAGTTTCGCCGTGATGAACGACGGCAAGGACATCACGACGGTCGAAGGGCTCGCCCCCAGCGATGGCAAGTTGCATCCGATGCAGCAGGCCTTCATCGACCATGATGCTTTCCAGTGCGGCTATTGCACGCCGGGACAGATCCTGTCGGCGATCGGCTGCGTGAATGAGGGTCACGCGGAATCCGAGGATGACATCCGCGAATATATGAGCGGCAACATCTGTCGCTGCGCCGCCTATCCCAACATTGTCGCCGCTGTCCTGCAGGCACGCGATCAGATGAAGGGAGCGTGACATGCAGCCCTTCATCTACGAACAGCCGACCGACATTTCCGCTGCGGTCGCGATCGCCTCACGCTTCACCACCAACGACGACCAGCCGACACGCGCGAATGCGCAGTTCATCGCCGGCGGCACCAATCTTGCCGACTATATGAAGCTCGGCGTTGCCGAGCCGAACCGGCTGCTCGACCTCAACCGGCTTGCCGACCCTGGTCTCAGGCAAATCCGGGTCACCGATAATGGTATCCGCTTCGGCGCCCTGGTGCGCATGGGCGAGGCCGCCGACCATGCGGAGGTCAAGCGCCGCTATCCGGTCATTGCCGACAGCCTGCGGCTGGCCGCGAGCGGCCAGATCCGCAACATGGCGAGCCTCGCCGGCAATATCCTGCAGCGCACGCGCTGCGAATATTTTCGCGAGACGTCCTGGCACTGCAACAAGCGCGTGCCCGGTTCGGGTTGCGCGGCAATGGAAGGTTTCAATCGGCAGCACGCGGTGCTCGGCGCGAGCGACGCCTGCATCGCCACCTATCACGGCGATTTCGCCCAGGCGCTGATCGCGCTCGATGCCGTCGTTCATGCCGAAGGCTCGCGCGGGGCGCGAAAGCTGCCATTCGCGAAGTTGCATCGGCAGCCCGGCGACACGCCTTATATCGAGACCGACCTTGCGGCCGACGAGATCGTCAGCGCCATCGAAGTACCCGCTATCCCATGGGCGCGGCGCTCGCTCTATCTGAAGATTCGCGACCGCGAATCCTATGCCTTTGCGCTGGCTTCAGCCGCCATTGCGCTCGACCTCGACGGCGACAATGTTCGTGAAGCGCGCATCGCGTTGGGCGGCGTGGCGACGGTGCCTTGGCGCGCCCGCGCGGCCGAAGAAGCCCTGCAAGGCAAGAAGCTGGACGAGGCATCGGCAGGAGTTGCGGCGGATGCCGCCTTCGCCGAAGCACAACCGCGCCAGCACAACGCATTCAAGATCGAACTCGGCAAGCGAACGCTGGTGCGCGCTCTGCTCGAAGCCCGCGACATGGAGGTGTGACCATGGACACAGCTGCTCCAAGACCCAAAGAGAACCAGGGCGCACCGCTGCCGCGGGTCGATGCGCGCCTGAAAGTCACCGGTCAGGCGCACTATCCCGCCGACTTGCCCACCGCCAACATCGCCTATGGCGCGCTGGCCGCCAGCAGCATCGCCAGAGGCAAGGTGACGAAGCTCGATCTGGACAAAGCCCGCGCGGTGCCCGGCCTGCTCGACATCATAACCTATGGCGACATGGACAAGGTCGACAAACCGAAATTCGGCAATTCCGGCGCCACCTCGATCGGCCCATTGCACGACCGTACGATCTTCCATGACGGGCAGATCATCGCGCTTGCCGTCGCCGAGACTTTCGAAGCGGCTGAAGAGGCGGTGCAGCTGATCCGCGCCGAGTATGAGGACGACAAGCCAACCGCGAGCTTCGACAGCCCCGGCACGAAAACCGTCCCGGCGGCCGGCAAGAGCCCATTGTTCAAGGAGGACGTCAAGGCAGGCGATTTCGACGCGGCTTACGCCGCCGCAGCGGTCAAGATCGACCAGCGTTATTCGACGCCTACCCAGCACCACAATCCGATCGAGTTGTTTTCAACGACCGCGTTCTGGGAGGGCGACCAGCTTGTCGTGCACGAGGCCTCGCAGAACGTCACCGGCTGGAAAGTCGAGCTCGCCCGGCAATTGAAGATCGATCCCGGCAAGGTGCGCATCGTCAGCCCTTTCATCGGCGGCGCCTTCGGCTCGAAGGGACCGATGACGCCTCGCACCGCGATCGTGGCCGTTGCCGCCAAGCGGCTCGGACGTCCGGTGCGTTGCGTGACCAGCCGCATGCAGGCTTTCGGCATTCAGACCTATCGGGCCGAAACGCGGCACCGCATCCGCATCGGCGCCGGCAAGGACGGCCGCATCACCGCTTTCGCGCATGAGGGCTGGGAGGTTACGTCGCGGCCGGACCTTTATGTCGTCGGCGGCACCTCGGCGACTGGCCGGATGTATGACTACGGTTCGGTGCTGACGCATGTCTCGCTGGTGCAGGCCGACCGCAACACGCCTGGCTATATGCGCTCGCCACCCGAAACCCCGTACGTCTACGCGCTGGAGAACGCCATGGACGAAATGGCGGTGGCGCTCGGCATGGATCCGGTCGAGTTCCGTCGCATCAATGAGCCGAAGACGGAGCCGATCGGCAAGAAACCGTTCTCCAGCCGCTCGCTGACCCAGTGCTACGATCAGGCGGCGGAAGCGTTCGGATGGGCCAAGCGGGATCCCGAGGTCGGCGCGATGCGCGACGGCGACTGGCTGATCGGCATGGGCTGCGCCACGGCCATCTATCCGACAGCGGTAGCGCCATGCGCGGCACGCGTGCGCCTCACAGCTGACGGCGAAGTTCGGGTGCAATGCGGTTCGCACGAGATCGGCACCGGCGTGCGCACCGTGGCCGCTCAGATGGCGTCGGAGCGCCTCGGCGTCGGCATCGACAAGATCAGCGTCGAAATGGGCGACAGCAGCCTGCCTCCGGCTCCGGTCTCGGGCGGGTCGATCTCCACGGCCAGCGTCTGCTCGGCGGTGCTCAAGGCATGCGACGCGATCCGCACCAAGCTCTATGCCGCCGCGACCGCCGAGGGTGGTCCGCTGGCCGGTTCCCATAACGAGGAATTCGACCTCGCCGACGGAAAGATCATGGCAAAGGGCGGTGCGTCGGCCAAGGTCGAGGACGTCCTGAAGACCATGCAGGTCGGCGCCATCGAGGAATATGTCGAGTTTGCGCCGAAGGGCGCGACGCCCGAGGCGCTGAAGAAGCTCTATGCCGGCACGCCGGAGTTCCATGGCGCGGACCAGGACGAGGACTCCGTCAAATACGCCTTCGGCGCCGAATTCGTCGAGGTCCGCATCAACCGCTATACCAGGGAGATCCGCGTGCCGCGCATCGTCGGCGCCTTTGCCGCCGGCCGCATCATGAACACGCGCACCGCGCGCAGCCAGTTGATGGGCGGCATGATCTGGGGCATCGGCCAGGCGCTTCACGAGGCGACCGAAGTCGACAGTCGCTATGCCCGCTATGTGAACCGCGACCTGCAGGACTACCTCGTTCCGGTCAATGCCGACATCAAGGACCTGCAGGTGATCCTGGTGCCGGAGGTCGATCACGCCGTCAATCCGGCCGGGGTGAAAGGCCTCGGCGAGCTCGGCAATGTCGGCACGGCCGCGGCCGTCGCGAGCGCGGTCTACCATGCGACCGGCAAGCGCATCCGCGACCTGCCGATCAGGATAGAGCAACTGCTCGCCTGACCATGTCGGATGAAGATCTCCCCGGGAGAGACCAATGTTTCACATTGGCATATGGATGCTGCCTGTCGCGGGCATCCCTCTCATCCTCATTCTGATCTGGATGTACTTTCTCGCCAGGCGCCGAAGCCGACGGTTGCCGAGGAACAGGAGCGAGCCGCCGCAGGCGACGGTGCGGAGCAACGATGGGGAAAGCTAAGGCTTGAGAGCCTGGCCCCAAATCTATTCAGCTCGCAGGCAGGGCATAGGCGATGACTTCGTCGCCGACTTTCGTCTCCATGAAATGATGCCCGCCGGGCGCGATGACGATGTATTGCCTGCCATCGACCTCATAGGTCATCGGCGTCGTCTGGCCGCCGGCGGGAAGGTCGGCGTGCCATACTTCCTTGCCCGTCTTGATGTCGATGGCGCGCAGCTTGTTGTCGGTGGTCGCGGCGATGAAGATCAGGCCGCCGGCCGTCACCAGCGGGCCGCCATTGTTCGGCGTCCGATAGTCAGCGGCAGCATGGAAGGAAGGCCGAAGGGCCCGTTGTTGTCGGCGCTGCCGAGCGGCTCGTCCCACAGCGTCCTGCCGGTCTTGAGATCGATCGCGCGGATATGACCATAGGGCGGCTTCGAGCACAGCAGGCCCGTTGGCAAGCGCCAGCCGGCATTGACGGCAATGGCGTATGGCGATCCGGCCTGCGGATCGCCGATGTCCTTCACCTTTTTCGGGCTGCCGCCCTTGTCTATCGGCTTGAAGCCCATCTGGTCGGCCTTCTCGCGCGGGATCAACTGATTGTAGTTCGGCATGTCGTTGTAATTGGCGATCAGCACCCCGCTGTCGGTGTCGACGGCGATGCTGCCCCAGTCCGAGCCACCATTGTAGCCGGGATATTCGATGAAGGGCCGGTCGACCGTCGGCGGGGTGTACTCGCCCTGATAGGAGGCGCGATGGAACTGGATGCGGCAGTAGAGCTGGTCCAGCGGGCTCATGCCCCACATGTCCTTTTCGGTCAGCACCGGCTGGTCGAGATGCGCGTAGCCTGAATAGGGCTGCGTCTTGGAGAGCTTGTCCGGTTCGACGCCGCCCGAGGGCACATTGCGCTCCTCGACCGGGAAGAGCGGCTTGCCGGTCTTGCGGTCGAGCACGTAGATCTGGCCCTGCTTGCTGGGCACGATGATGGCGGCGATCTTGCCGGTCACGGTCGAGAAATCGACGAGCGTCGGCTGTGAGCCGAGGTCGTAGTCCCAAAGATCGTGATGCACCGTCTGGAAATGCCAGGCCGGCTTGCCCGTCGTGACATCGACGGCGACGATCGATGAGTTGAACTGGTTCTCGAAATCCTTGCGATCGACACCATAGTAGTCGACGGCGGCATTGCCGAGCGGCAGGTAGACATAGCCGAGTTGCGGATCGGCGGCCGCGACGGTCCACATGTTCGGGGTGCCACGCGTGTAGGTGTCGCCGGCAGGCGGCGCGCCCGTCCGATCGGGATGACCCATGTCCCATGCCCAGGCGAGCTTGCCGGTGGTGGCGTCATAGCCGCGGACGACGCCCGAAGGCGCGTTCTCAGCCTGGCCATCCTTGACCTGCGCACCGACGACCGCGATGCCGCGCACGATGGTTGGCGGCGCGGTGACAGAATACCAACCGGGTACCGTCTCGCCGATGCCTTGCGTGAGGTCGACGATGCCCTGCTGGCCGAAGTCCGTGCAGGGTTTGCCGGTCTTGGCATCGATGGCGATCAGGCGCGCGTCCAGTGTTCCGATGAGAATCCTTGTCGCGCAGGCTTGATCCGCCTTGGCGCCCGGCACGGCGAAATAGGCAACACCGCGACAGCTCGCGCCATAGGGTATGGCGTCGTCGGGGACCTTCGGGTCGTAACGCCATTCTTCCTTGCCGCTGCGGGCATCGGCGGAAATGATGATGTCCTTGGCCGAGCAGGCATAGAGATGGCCGCCGATCTCGAGCGGCGTGTTTTCGGGCGAGTAGAGGTCCTTGGTCGCTTCGTTCGGCATGTCGCCGGTGTGGAAGGACCAGGCGCGGGTGAGCTTGGAAACATTGGCCGCGGTGATCTGGTTCAGCGGCGAATAGCGCGTCCCCAGTTCCGATCCGCCATAGACTGGCCAGTCATTGCCGGCCTGATGGGTCGCGGTGTCCGGCGAGGCCGACGTTCCGTTCGGCGCGGGCTGCGCGGCAGGCGCCGGCTGTTGCGCCGGTGACTGCGCCAAGGCATCGATGTGCAGGAAGGTGAACGCGCCCAGCGCAATGACCGGCAGCAGCAGGCTTGTCACATAGGTGGCGTTCCTGCTGCCTCGGCTGCCGATGTCGCGGAAGGCCGGAACGGCAAGCAGGACGAAGATGAGGATGATCGTGGGAGCCAAGACGCGCGGCATCAGCGCCCAGCCGTCGAGACCGACCTCCCAATAGGCCCAGGCAAGCGTTGCGAGCCATGTCAGGACGTAAAGCCAGACACCGGCCATATTTCCTGCGAGCAGCAGAATGCCCGCGAGCAGCAATGCGATGCCGGCGGGCAGATAATACCAGGAGCCGCCGAGCGCGACGAGCCAGGCGCCACCGCAGCCGATCAGCAGGCCGAGAACGACCAATAGGATGCCGACCAGCGCTCTCCACCAGTACGCGACGCCGCGATGGCGCAGAGGACGATGGGGGTTGTTTGCAGCGGCGTCGGTCATGGCATTTTCCAGCGTGAAACAGATCGTGATATCTGGCGAACGCATGCAGCCGGCTGTGGTTGCGGATTAAATTCGACATCCGCCGTCGCTGCCGGTCACCATTCTGTGATCCTTTTGCGGCTTCGGAACCTTCGTGGCGAAAGCACCGTTAGGTGTCGTCAACTCTGAGTTTGCCTTCAGCAGAATCGGCGAGGGGATGCCGCAGATCTTCTCGAAAAACGCCAATGGCGTTGCGCGCTTTGTCATCTGGGGAAGTTGTGCAGTTCTGCTGATCGCCATTGCGATCGGGACAATCCTTCCCCGTTCGGACCTGGTAACGGGAGTAGGTGAGCCATTGGCGCAGCCGGTGCCGTTCAGTCACAAGCACCATGTCGGCCAGCTCGGCATCGACTGCCGCTATTGCCACAACGGTGTCGAGACCTCGTCTTCGGCGGGTCTGCCGGCGACCGAAGTCTGCATGACGTGTCATTCGCAGCTTTTCACCAACGCCGAGATGTTGGCGCCCGTGCGCGCAAGCCTGGCCAGCGGCAAACCGATCGAATGGCAGCGCATCAATAGCGTACCCGACTTTGTGTTCTTCAATCACGCCATACACGTCAACAAGGGCGTCGCCTGCGAGACCTGCCATGGCGAGGTCGACCAGATGCCGCTGACCAGGCGAGCGCATACGCTGAGCATGGAATGGTGCCTCGGCTGTCATCGCAATCCCGGACCCAATCTGCGTCCACCGCGGGACGTGTTCCTGATGCACTGGCAGCCACCTGAGGACATCGCCGAGATCAGGCGACAGCTTATCGGCATGCTCGACATCCATCCCGAGACGATGACGGATTGCTATGTCTGCCATCGCTGAAGGAAAGGCGCAGCCCGCTATCGACATCGCAGCGTTGCGCCGACGGCTGATGAGCGGCCGCGACATGTGGCGCAGCCTCGACGAGATTGCCGGCACCGTGGAATTCCGGCGCTTCGTCGAAGCCGAATTTCCGGCAATCGCGGAGCGCCTGCCGGCCAGGCCGAACCGGCGCACGCTGCTGAAGCTGATGGGCGCTTCGCTGTCGCTTGCCGGGCTGGCCGCCTGCAGCAGGGCGGAAGGCATCGTGCCTTATGTGCGCCAGCCGGAAATGCTGATCCCCGGCAAGCCGGCCTATTACGCGACAACATTGTCGAGCGACGGCTTCGGCATCGGCGCGATCGTCGAAAGCCATGAAGGGCGGCCGACAAAGATCGAGGGCAATCCGGATCATCCGGCGTCGCGCGGCGCAACCGACGCTGTGATGCAGGCGGCGGTGCTGACGCTGTTCGACCCTGATCGCTCGCGCACCCCGCTCAAGGATGGACAGCCGGCATCCTATGGCGATTTCCTCAAGGACATGGCGGCACTCGTCTCGCGCTGGACGGCCTCACAAGGACAGGGCGGAGCCCTGCTGGTTGAAGCGACTACCTCGCCGACTCTTGCGGCGCAGTTGGATGCGCTGCGGGCACGCTATCCGAAACTGAAAATCCATCGTCACGACCCGTTGGCGATACCGGCGGCGGCGGAGGCGTCACATGCACTGTTCGGATCGGCGCTGACGCCGGTCTACCGCTTCGATCGTGCCGAAACGATCGTCAGTCTCGACGCCGATTTCCTGGGCGAGGGGCCGGGGCGGCTCGCCTATGCGCGCGACTTCGCGGCGCGGCGACGTGTGCGCAGCCCGAACGACGGGATGAGCCGGCTTTATGCGGTGGAATCGACGCCGACGATCACAGGCGCGGCGGCCGATCATAAGATAGCGATACGGCCGAGTGAGGTCGAAGCCGTGGCTGCCGGGCTTCATGCCACGCTGGAAGGCCAAGCCGGGGCGGCCGTAGCGCCAATCGACCAGACTCCGATCGACGCGCCATGCATGAATGCGCTGGTCGATGATCTGAAGGCAGCCGGCCGCAACGCACTGGTCGTGCCGGGTGCGCATCAGAGCGTGTTCGTTCACGCTGCCGCGTTTGCCGCCAATGCGAGGCTTGGCGCGCTCGGCAATACGATGGAGTTTATCGCGGCGCCGGATGCGCTGCAGGTCGATGGCGATCTGGAGGCGATGTGCGAAGCGATTGGCCACGGGGCGATCGACACGGTCATCGTGCTCGTCGCAAATCCGCTGCACACCGCGCCGGCAGGCCTCGATGTGCGCAAAGCCTTTTCCGGCCTGAAGCTGCTTGTCCATCACGGGCTCTATCGCGACGAGACGGCATTCCTGGCGCATTGGCATGTGCCTGCGGCGCATGAACTCGAGAGCTGGAGCGACATCCGAGCCTATGACGGCACCGCCTCGCCGGTGCAGCCGCTGATCAAGCCGCTTTACGATGGCAAGACCGGGCATGAGCTGCTCGCCGTGCTTGGCGGCCAATTCCAGACTGATCCGCTGTCGCTTGTCCGGCAGCATTGGGCAGAGCTCGATGATGACGCGTGGAGAAAGGCTCTGCGCGACGGCGTCATAGCGAACAGTGCCGCCAGGCCGGCATCCGTTACAGTGCCGCCGGACCTGTCGGGACTGAAGCCGGCGGCAAACGCGGGCAGCGGCATCGATATCCGCTTCGTCGCTGATCCCTGGCTGCGTGATGGGCGTTTCGCCAACGCTTCATGGCTGCAGGAGCTGCCGCGACCGCTGACCAAGATCGTGTGGGGCAATGCTGCGCTCATATCGCCCGCCACTGCCGAGCGACTGAAGATCGAAAACGGCGATGTCATCAATGTCGCCTCAAATGGCGCGGACGTCGATGCGCCGGCCTGGATCGCGCCCGGCCATCCGGACGAAACGATAACGCTCTCCTTCGGCTTCGGGCGAAAGGTCGGTTCCGTTGCCGCGCTGTCGGAAGGCTACGACGCCTTCCATTTGCGCCGTGGTTCGGAATGGTTCGCGACCGGCGCGACCATCGCGCCCCGCAAGAACAGCATGCGCGTCATCACCACGCAGCAACACCAGGCGATGGAAGGCCGCGCCATCGTGCGCCATGCTTCGCTCGACGCGTTCCGGCAGAACCCGGATTTCGTCCGTAAGGATGCGCCGCCGTCACCGGCGGAATCGCTCTATCCCGAATGGCGCTACGACCAGGAAGCCTGGGCGATGGCGATCGATCTATCCTCCTGCATCGGCTGCATGGCCTGCGTTTCGGCCTGCCAGGCCGAGAACAACATCGCGCCGGTCGGGCCGGAGGAATGCGAGCGCGGCCATGAGATGCACTGGCTGCGAGTCGATCGCTACTATGCCGGTCCGCTCGACGCGACCGAGACATTCTTCCAGCCGGTCCCTTGCATGCATTGCGAGAAGGCGCCCTGCGAGGTGGTCTGTCCGGTCAACGCAACGGTCCACACGCATGATGGGCTGAATGCGCAGGTCTACAACCGCTGCATCGGCACGCGCTATTGCTCGCAGAACTGCCCCTACAAGGTGCGGCGCTTCAACTTCCTCGACCACCAGTCGTTCGACAAGGACGAGGCCGGTCCGGAGCAGGGCGTTCACAACCCAAATGTCAGCGTACGCTCGCGCGGCGTCATGGAGAAATGCACCTACTGCGTCCAGCGCATCAGCGCCAAGCGCATCCAGGCGCAGATCGAAAATCGCGACATCGCCGATGGCGAAGTGGTCACCGCCTGCCAACAGGCCTGCCCAACCCAGGCCATCACCTTCGGTGATCGCAACAGGAAAGACGCAAAGGTCGTTCGGGAGAAAAGCGCGCCGCAGAACTACGCGCTGCTGGAGGAGCTGAACACACGGCCGCGCACCTCCTATCTCGGCAAAATCTCCAATCCGAACGGCAGGCTTGCCAGGCCAAGCGAGGCGACCGATGGCTGAAGCCGGCGCGAACAGCTCGGCTGTCCTGCGCGGCCGCCACGACTTTCCCGAGATCAGTGGGCGCATCGGCTCGATCGTGCTCAACGGCCGCCTGCCGCGTCATTTCTGGACGGCGTTCTTCCTTTGCTTCCTGCTCGTCCTGCTGCTGCTCTACTCGATCACTTACCTGATCGCCGTCGGTGTCGGCGCCTATGGTATCGACATTCCGGTGGCCTGGGGCACGATGATCTCCAACTTCGTCTGGTGGATCGGCATCGGCCATGCCGGCACGCTGATCTCGGCGGTGCTCCTGCTGCTGCGCCAACCATGGCGCGCCTCGATCAACCGCTTCGCCGAAGCCATGACGCTGTTTGCCGTCGCCATGGCCGGCTTGTTCCCGATCCTGCATCTCGGCCGACCGTGGTTCTTCTACTGGCTGCTGCCGCTGCCCAATGTGCATATGAACTGGCCGCAATGGCGCAGCCCGCTCGTCTGGGATTTCGCGGCGATCGCGACCTATGCGACCGTCTCGCTGCTCTTCTGGTATATGGGTCTGCTGCCGGATCTGGCGGTGCTGCGCGACCGCGCGAGAGCAAGGCCGGCGCAGCTCTTCTACGGCATATTGGCGCTTGGCTGGCGCGGCTCGGCCTATCATTGGTCGCGCTATCAGGTCGTCTATTTCCTGCTAGCCGCCCTGGCCACGCCGCTGGTCGTTTCGGTCCACTCGATCGTCTCGCTCGACTTCACCTTCGCCATCACGCCCGGCTACCACTCGACGATCTTCCCGCCCTATTTCGTCGCCGGCGCGCTGCTCTCAGGCTTCGCCATGGTGCTCACCATCGCCATTCCGCTGCGCTGGGCTTTTTCGGTCGAGGACCTGATCACGGTCAGGCATATGGACAATGCCGCCAAGCTGATGATCGCCGCCGGCATGGTCGTCGCCTATGGCTATGTCTCCGAAGCATTCTTCGCCTGGTATTCGGGCGAGCCCTACGAACGCGCCATGATGGCGCAGCGCGCGCTAGGTCCCTATGCGCCGCTGTTCTGGACGATGCTCGGCCTGAACTGTGGCGTGCTGCAGTTGCTGTGGTTCAGACGCATCCGCCGCAACATGCCGCTGCTGTTCGCGATCGCCATTGCCATCAACATCGGCATGTGGATCGAACGCTACATCATCGTCGTGACGGGGCCGAGCCGCGACTACCTGCCGTCTGCCTGGGGCGAGCAGTCGCTGACCTGGCTCGACTTCGGCATCCTCTTCGGCTCGATCGGCACCTTTTTCGCGCTGGTCTTCCTGTTTATCCGCATCCTGCCGGCGATCACCATCTTCGAGGTCGAGGAACTGGCTGAGGAGGAGGGCAAGCTCAGATGAGCCTCTACGGTCTCGTGGCTGCGTTTGCCGCACCCGAAGCGCTTATCGAGGCAGCCCGCGGCATGCGCGAGCGCGGCTACCGGCGCATGGATGCGTTCTCGCCGTTTCCGCTGAAGGAATTGGATGAGATACTGGAAATCCGCGCCACGCGCCTGCCCTGGGTCGTGCTCGCCGGCGGCATTGCCGGCGCCGCTCTTGTCTATGCGCTGATCTGGTACTCCGTCGAGATCGACTATCCCATCAATGTCGGCGGCCGGCCGCTGCATTCCTGGCCGCCTTTCGTCGTCATCGCCTTCGAGGCCGGCATTCTCGGCGCAGCCTTCGCCGGCTTTCTGGGTGTGCTCGCGGCCAACGGCCTGCCCCGCTACCATCATCCGGTCTTCAACGCCGAGAGCTTCAGCTATGCCCGCGGCGGCAAGTTCTATCTGCTGATCGAAGCGGCCGATCCGAAATACCGGAAGGGCGTGACCCGGGGCCAACTGACGCGGCTCGGTGCCGAGACGGTCGAAGAGGTCGAAGCGTGAGCCGTCTCGGCCTAACGCTTCTGCTCGGAGCGCTGGCTGTCGCCGGCTGCCGGCAGGACATGGAGGACCAGCCGCGCTACGATCCGCTGGAGGCGAGCAGCCAATTCGCCGACGGCATGTCGGCACGCACGCCGGTCACGGGCACTGTCACACGCGACGCCGATCTTTCGCCTGTCCCGGACAAAATCCCCTATCCGATCACGACCGAGCTGCTACAGCGCGGCCAGCAGCGTTTCGACATATTCTGTTCGCCCTGTCACAGCCGCACCGGCGACGGCAACGGCATGATCGTCCAGCGCGGCTTTCCGGCGCCACCAAGCTACCATCAGGATGCGCTGCGCAAGGCCTCGGACCGCCACTTCTACGACGTCATCACCAACGGCTACGGCGCGATGTATTCTTATGCGGCGCGCGTGCCGCCGCAGGACCGCTGGGCGATCGTCGCCTATATCCGCGCGCTGCAATATTCGCGCGCCGCTCCAGTCGCCGAACTTCCGCAAAGCCTGCGCGCGCGGCTTGAAGCGGAGGCATCGCCATGAGCCGCCTGGAGCAGGGTTTTGTGGCGGTCGGCGTCGCGGGACTTGTCCTGTGCGTTCTTGGCGCATCGCTCGATGCCAAAGCAATGCTGGGCGCCTGGGTCGCGGCAGCTATCTTCGCGATCAGCCTGCCGCTCGGCGCGCTGACCATATTGATGGTGCACGGGCTGACCGGCGGACGCTGGGGCGAGGCGGTCCGCCAGCCTTTGCGGGTCATGATCGCGATGCTGCCGCTCGCGCTTATCTTGCTCCTGCCGGTGCTGATGAGACTCGACCTTATCTTCCCATGGGCCGGCGCGGATTCCGCGATGCTTTCTGAGAAGGTTCGAGAGAAGCTTGCTTATCTCAACGTGCCGTTCTTCCTGCTGCGCTTCGCTGTCTGCGCGGCGATCTGGCTCGTTCTCACATGGGTGGTGCTCGGCTCGACTTCAGAGGATTCCGAGAAAGCTGGCAACGGGAGGAAATATGCTCTTGGCCTGATCCTCCACGCGCTTGCCGTCAGCGTCTTTGCCATCGACTGGATGCTTTCGATCGAGCCGGAATTCACCTCGACCATCTACGCGCTTTGTGAGGCCTCCGCCGAAGTCGTCGGAGCTTTCGCCCTGGCGATCCTTGTGCTGGCCGCAAGACGGGCAGTGGAGGTCATACCCGGTGGCGAGGAAGATGTCGCGCTTAGCGAGGACCTTGCCAACATGCAGCTGGGCTTCCTGCTGACCTGGATCTACCTCGTCTTCATGCAGTGGGTTGTCGTCTGGGGCGGCGACCTGCCCGACGAGATCGGGTGGTACATCAGTCGCGCGACGGGGGGCTGGCGGTATCTGCTGTGGCTGCTGATTGCCTTGCAGGCGGCTGCGTTCACAGGCTCGCTCGGCCGACGGCTCAAGCGCAGCCATGACGGCCTGGTCTGGCTGGCGGGGGCAGCTCTTGCAGGCCATTTCGCCGATGTGTTCTGGCGTATACGGCCACCGCTCTTTTCCGGCGGTCTGCTAGCGCTCTGGCATGATGCGGTCGCCTGGGTGGGACTGGGTGGGCTGTGGCTTGCGCTGTTCCTCTTCCTGCTCCGCCGGGCAGACAGGATCGTCTGGTGGAGGCGGGAGGTAGCCCATGGCTAAGGCGCACCGCCATCCCGAGACGCGCGATGTCCAGCCGCGGATGCTGCTCGCTTTCGGTGGCGGGCTGCTGCTGTTCATCGCCTTGGCCGCGATCGGCATGAAGCTCGCCTTCAACACCACGCCGACATGGCTGCCGGTTCCGACGGAAACCAGTCCGGAAAGCCCCGATCTGCAGACCGCGCCAAGGCAGGACCTGGCAAGTCTTCGCGCCGAGGAGGATCGCCAGCTCAAAATGCTTGGCTGGGTCGACCGCAATGCCGGCATCGCCCGTATTCCGATCGACGACGCCATGTGGGCAATTGTCAGCAACGGTTTGCCGGATTGGTCGCAGCAGCGATCCGCAACCACTGGAGCCGATGACTGCGCCCTGGTCACAGCGGCCGTTCCCCGCGCTCCGCAGGCCCAGAATTGCCGACAGCAAAGCGGGGCAGGGCGATGAGAAGCTTGTTAGCCGCCCTTTGTCTGTTCGTTGCCGGCGCGGCCCCTGCCGCCGAGCGACCGACATTCGATCCAAAGCTCGGCGCACAGCTGACGCTGGACCGCGAACTGATCGACGCCAGCGGCCGGAAGCTGACGCTGGGCGAAACGCTGGGCGGCCGTCCGGCGCTTGTCATCTTCGGCTACGACAAATGCCCGAACCTGTGCGGCGTCACCCAGCAGGCCGTTGCCTCCGACCTGAACAAGACATCGCTTCGGCCGGCAGACTACCGCGCGCTGTTCATCTCGATCGATCCCGAGGAGACCCCGGCCGACGCGGCCACGGCGCAAGATGACATCGCTTCCGCCGCCGGTCCGGCAGGCCTGCCCGCCTGGCGTTTCCTGACCAGCAGCGATGGCGCAGGCGCTACGCTTGCCAGCGAGGCGGGCATCACCTTCGACCGGCGCAAAGGCATCGATCAGTTCGTCCATCCGATCGCGGTCATAGCACTTACGCCGTCTGGCCGGATTTCACAGGTGCTGCCGGCGCTGACCTTCACGCCGCGCGATCTCAAGCTCGCGCTGGTCGAAGCGTCGGAGAACAGGCTTGGGTCGATTGCCGATCACATCTTCCTGCTCTGCGCCGGCTTCGACAGTTCGAAAGGCCAGTACACGCCGGCGATCTGGGCGGCGCTGAAAGTCGCGAGCCTGGCAACGCTGCTTGGCCTCGGCGCAACCGTGCTCTGGCAAAGCTGGGGGAGGGCAAGGTGAGCTTCGGCATTCCCTTCTTCCCGCAGGAGGCTTCCTCGGAAGCCGGCCAGGTCGATGCGCTGTTTTACACTTTGCTTGCTTTTTCCGTCGTTCTCGGACTGGCGCTGACCGGACTGGTCGTCGGCTACGCGGTGAAATACCGCGTCGGCTCACAGGCGGATCGGACAGGCAAGCGTTCCCGCAGCCTGCCGCTGGAAATGAGCTGGACGATCGCCAGCCTGATCGTCGCTTTCATCTTCTTCGGCTGGGGCGCCACGCTTTTCGTTCGCCGCGACCATCCGCCGGCGGACGCGCTCGAGATCACCGGACTCGGCAAGCAATGGATGTGGGAGTTCAGGCAGCCAGGCGGCCAGCGCGAGATCAACGAATTGCATGTTCCCGTCGGCAAACCTGTCGTGGTGTCGCTCGCCTCACAGGACGTCATCCACTCCTTCTACGTGCCGGCGTTCCGTATCAAGCAGGATGCGGTGCCGGGCCGCACGACGCATATCTGGTTCATCGCCACCGAGCCAGGCCGCTACCACCTGTTCTGCGCCCAATATTGCGGCACGCAGCATTCCGAAATGGGCGGCTGGGTGACCGTGATGGCGCCCGAGCAATATGCCGCGTGGCTGAACAGCCAGGGCGAAGGCGAGACGCTTGCCGCGAGCGGCGAGAAACTGTTTCGCGCGCTGGGCTGCTCGGGCTGCCATGGCGCGAGCAGCAAGGTGCGGGCGCCGTCGCTTGACGGCATCTTCGGCCGGCCGGTGGCGCTCGACAACCAGCAGACGGTGATCGCAGACGAGCGTTATCTGCGCGACTCCATCCTCAATCCGAAGAAGGAAATCGCGGCGGGCTATGAACCGGTCATGCCGAGCTTCGACGGCCTGATCGACGAAGGCGAACTGCAGATGCTGCTCGCTTATCTGAAGTCGCTTTCGCCGCAACCAACGGCTGGAGCCATGCCATGACCAACGTGGCGATGCAGGGCACGTATTTGGGGGAGGGGAGCGGGCCTCGCGCGTGGCTGCTGACCACCGACCACAAGCGCGTTGCATGGCTCTACCTGATCTCGCTGACTACCTTCTTCTTCCTCGGCGGCGCCATGGCGGTGCTGATGCGCATCGAGCTTGCGACACCGGCCGGCGACCTCGTCTCCGACGATGTCTACAACCGGCTGTTCTCGCTGCACGGCATCATCATGGTCTGGTTCTTCCTGGTGCCGTCGATCCCGGCGACATTGGGCAATTTCCTTTTGCCGTTGATGATCGGCGCGCGCGACCTCGCGTTCCCGCGGCTGAACCTCGCCAGCTGGTATGTCTTCATCTTCGGCAGCTTGTTCGCGCTGTTTGCGGTGGTGGCGGGCGGCGTCGACACCGGCTGGACGTTCTACACGCCGCTGTCGACGCTCTATGCCAATGGCTGGGTTTCGACCGCGGCGTTCGGCGTCTTCATCGTCGGCTTCTCGACGATCATGACCGGCATCAACTTCATCGTCAGCGTGCACACGCTGCGCGCGCCCGGGCTCACCTGGTTCCGCCTGCCGATCTTCGTCTGGACGCTCTACGCCACCAGCCTGGTGATGGTGCTGGCGACCCCGGTGCTCGCCGCCTCGCTGATCCTGATCGTGCTGGAGCGTGTGTTCGGCATCGGCATCTTCAATCCCGATCTCGGCGGCGATCCGCTGCTCTTCCAGCATCTCTTTTGGTTCTACTCGCACCCGGCGGTCTACATCATGATCCTGCCAGGCATGGGCGTGGTGTCGGAGGTGCTGCCCTGTTTCAGCCGCCGGCCGCTGTTCGGCTACAAGGCCGTGGCGATGTCGTCGATGGCGATCGCCGTCTTTGGCTTCCTGGTCTGGGGCCACCACATGTTCGTCAGCGGGCAATCTTCCTATGCCGGCGTGGTATTCTCGTTCCTGTCCTTCTGCGTCGCGATCCCGTCGGCGATCAAGGTCTTCAACTGGAGCCTGACGCTGCGCAAGGGCGAGATCAGCTTCGAGACGCCGATGCTTTACGCGCTGTTCTTCCTTGCGCTGTTCACCTTCGGCGGGCTGGCGGGGCTCTTCCTTGCGTCGCTCGCGGTCGACGTGCATGTCCACGACACCTACTTCGTCATCGCGCACTTCCACTACATCATGGTCGGCGGCATGGTGACCGCCTATATGGCCGGCCTGCATTTCTGGTGGCCTAAGCTGACCGGCCGCATGTATTCGGAAACGGCGGGGCGGATCGCGGCGACCGTCACCTTCGTCGGCTTCAACCTGACCTTCTTCCCGCAATATGTGCTGGGCTTCGACGGCATGCCCCGGCGCTATCATACCTATCCGCCGGAGTTCCAATTCTGGAACGTGCTGTCGTCGGCTGGCGCGGTGGTGCTGGCGATCGGCTATTTGATGCCGTTGTTCTATCTCGGCTGGTCGCTGTTTCGCGGCGCTCGCGCGACCGACAATCCGTGGAACGCCACCGGGCTCGAATGGCAGACAGGCTCGCCGCCGCCGCCGCATAATTTCGAGACGATGCCGGTTGTGACCCGACCGGCCTATGCCTACGACATGAAGGGGCTTGAGCACGAACGCTTCAGTCCGCATCTGGAGGCAGGCGGATGAGCGGGACCGAGAGCGTCGCCTTCGACACCCCGCAGCGCGAACGGCGCGCCGACAATTTTGCCATGTGGGTGTTCATCGGCTCCGAGGCGATGCTGTTCGGCGCGATCTTCCTGGTCTTCCTCGTCGCGCATATCGATTTCGGCCCCGCCTTCGCGGCAGCATCGAAACATCTTTCGCTGCCGATCGGTACCCTCAACACCGCCGTGCTGATCACCAGCAGCTTCACCATGGCGCTGGCCCATATGCTTGCGCTTCACAGACGCTGGCGCGCTACGGTCTGGGCGCTGGCCGCGACATCTGCGCTGGGTATTTGCTTCCTGGCCGTGAAAGGCATCGAATATGGCAAGGAAATCGGTGAAGGCCTGGCTCCGCTCCTTGGCCTGCCGTTTCGCTATGCCGGGCCGGATCCGACCCACGCCGAATTCTTCTTCGGCCTCTATTTCGCGATGACCTCGCTGCACGCGCTGCACCTGATCGGCGGCATCGTCGTCATCGCCGGCATGGTCGCGCTCTGGCGGACCGCCAGCCCTGCCAACCGGCTGCGCCGGGTCGTGGCCGTCGGCCTCTACTGGCACTTTGTCGACATCATCTGGGTGTTCATGTTCCCCGTCCTTTACCTGATCAACCGATGAGCGAACTGCGCAAACTCACCTTCGGCTATCTCGGCCTGCTCGCGCTGCTGGCACTGACGGTCGGCTCGTCCCTTTTCGACCTTGGCGGCTTCAATGTCGCCCTCAACCTGGCGATCGCCGCCGCGAAGGCGGTCCTGATCGCCATGTTGTTCATGCATCTGACAGGCATGTTGCCGCGGCTCGCCGTTGCGGCCGCCGGGCTTTGGCTCGTCATCCTCTTCGGGCTGACGCTGATCGGACGATAAGAGAGCGATATCAATCGCCCTCTGGCACGCCGACATAGTTTTTCGTCTTGAAGAGCCCGGCCAGATGAGCGGCATTGGACGCCGCCATCTTGATCATGCCGACGACTTTTTCAGGCGTGCCGGGAAGATCGACGAAGTTGACGTCGCCCATCGCTTCTCCAACCCAGTACACGCCGCCATTGGCGGAAACGGTGAAGCCGACGTCGTTGAGCGCCTGATAGCACTCGGCATGGCAGTGATGCGCGCCATCCTCATTGCCGACGATCGCCACCAGCGCCACCTTTCCGGCAGCCGGCATGCGTCCGCTGTCGTCGGTCTCGGACAGGAAAGCGTCCATCCGCTCCATCACACGCTTGGCCACGCTCGACGGCTGCCCCATCCAGATCGGCAACCCAAGGATGAAGATGTCGGCGGCCAGGATCTTTTCCCGCAGCTTCGGCCAGTCGTCGCCTTCGCCCATATCGGAGAGCACGCCGGGCTTGATGTTGTGGGCAAGAGCGCGGGCGGTTTCGCATGCGACGTCATGCGCGGCCAGCGCCTTCGCCAACTCCGCCAGCATTCTGTCGGTGGAGGATTCTTCCCCGTCCGCCGGCATTTTAAGCGTGCAATTGAGCGCGAACGCGGTGAGCGACATCATATCCTCCTGCCGGCTTGGGGCGACCGTCTCGCCCTGACGATCCGAGCCTTGGATGGTGGCGCTTTCGTAGGAGGGAAGGTCGGCCGGGTCATCAAGTGTCCAACCGCGTGTGCTCCGATATGTTCCTGTGGTTGTCCCGCACCTTTTCGATCTCTTCCGGTTCCTTTTCGTCGATACCCGCGACAGCGTCGCTCGCCGTTCGACTTGATGTGATCAGCTCGTCCAGTTTGGCTTGAAGAGCCTGCGTGTCGCGGTGCTCGGCGCGCTGTATCAATAGGGTCATTGCCCAGGTCGCAAGGGTGGCGATACCGTGCCAGTCCAAGGTCTTCGGTTCGAAGACGAGCCACGCCGCCGGCTTTGTCCGTTGCCGGTCCGCTCAAGTCAGGCCGCCCGCAATGTCGGCCTCAATCCTGATACCTGGTGCCACCCGCGCCGCTCTGCTTGTTTGCGTCCCGCAGCAGGCGGACAATGGCATCCACGGGGGACGAGTCGGTTGCGGGTTGGGCTTTCCAGCGCCACAGACGGCGAAACAAAATCCTCAAGCTTGGCATCGCAACAGCCTCCTGCGCTATCAACCTGGAACCGTGAGCGATGTTCCTTTCGCGGCTAGCGAAAGACCGCGGCGACGAGAAATGCGACGGCGGCCACGACAACCAGCGCCACTATGACCAGAACCGGGCCGCTTCTGCGCGGCTGCAGGTCGGGCGCGTTCTCCGGCTGTCGCATCGCGTCGGCAAAACTCGCCTGGTTGGTGAAGTTCGATTTGCGCGCCTCGGCCGGCTGAGCGGAAGTCGCGACATCGCCGGCCTCGGCATCTGCCTCCTGCGGCGCCGCCGCCGGGTCGAATCCGGGCGTCTTGTCCTGGGTCCTGCCGGCCTGGATTTCGCCGCGTGCTTCGGCGGATGTACGTTGGTTGGGTGACATTTTGCGCCTCCTTTGTTTCCAAACCTGCTTCCGGCCCCGCTGTTCCAACCGGGCGTCAAGGCAGGAGGCGGGATCAAGCAAGCGCCTTCGACTTCATTGCCTGCGCGACGTCAGGCGCACGGTTGCCGAGATCGATTCTTGAACTCGGACGGAACTTTCGGGTCAAGGGAGCCTTGTATCCTCGATAGCAGGACAACGAGGCCGGAATGCAAGTTCTCGACACAGCGATACATGCCGATCCCAAAGGCGCGACAGTCGAGTTTCTTGGCGAGGGCGGGGAAAGGATTGCTGTCACCATGATTGTGTCCGACCCGTTGCTTGGCGACGCCGCGCTTATCGATCGCGCCAGAGAGATGATGCTTCAGTGCGCGGCATTCAGCTGCCCGGCAGAACGAGATGAACCGGACGGCAAGGTGGGTCCGTACACATTCGAATATCGCGACGGCGGCAGTGTGAGGCGGGTCGAAGGCGTTGAATTGCCCGACCTCGAAGCTGCTCGCCATGAAGCGGTGCGCTCGGCGATCGATCTGCTCGACGATGCGGCTGAACCGCGTCAGGACGGCTGGGCGGTTCGGGTTAGTGGCGGCGGCGGTGATGTCGTCTTGTCCGTCGATTTCGAAGAAGCAAGGCAGGAAAGGGCAACCACCGCGATGTGAGGGAAGGCGGCGTCTGTGAAAGGTATGATGATGCATCCCTTCATGTCACTGCATACGCTTGCAAAATCACGGGGCGATGGGCTCAGACCGGAGTTTCTTCGTCTCTTCGAGGCGCGCGCCGCCTTGTCGAGCCCTGACGTGATAGAACTCCGTCTCGGCAAGGAGCAGGCTGGTCCAAATCCCATCGGCAGCGCCGCAACGGCGGCGCAGCAACACATCCCGCGCTTTCCTGGCGGACACGCTGAGAACAATCGCGAGCCCGAGCCAAGGAGGGCACGGTAGGCTAACGGAGGCCGAGATGCGGACGCCCTTGGCACTGATCATCCAAGATGAATATCTGATCGCTCCGGACGAGGCGCTTCTTTGAATTGTCCGATTGGCAACTGCATGATGTCGTCTGCAGCTGTCATGCCGGCGCCACGATGCAGGCGAGTTGGGCCGCCGCGCGAGTTCGCAGGATCGTAAAGGCAATCGGGTTCTCGCCTGGCTCAGGAGCCGTTTGGTGCATTGAAAAGCCGTGTCGTCCGGCGAGCACGGGGTCGCCGGACGACACGGCTGAGATCAGTGCAGGCTCCGCGCGAG
The DNA here is from genome assembly GCF_006440815.1 of Mesorhizobium sp. B2-8-3. NCBI lineage: Bacteria > Pseudomonadati > Pseudomonadota > Alphaproteobacteria > Hyphomicrobiales > Phyllobacteriaceae > Mesorhizobium > Mesorhizobium sp. B2-8-3. Next base: position 7,470 of record NZ_VFTW01000041.1, on the reverse strand, counting down.
CGCGCTATTCCAAGCGGGGTGGCGCCGATCCGGAAATACGGCAACGATCCGGACATGCTCGATCGCGAGCTGCAAGACTGAAACGCGACACGGCGGCCGGTGAGGCTGGCCGTACCTCAGCCACCTTGGTCGATAGCGTGCGGCGACGGCTGCTGGGCGCCGCCGCTGGGGCGTCCGCTGTTCTGGTCAGCCCAAAGCCAAAGGGCGATCAGCACGATCAGCAGGGCCGCGACAAGTGTACCGATACGACGCATTGGTCGCCGTGCCTTCAGCCGCCGGGCTTGTTGGTGGCTGGATCCGAGCCGACGCCAACCGCGGGATCCGGTGTCACCGGGCCGCGCTCGGCTTCCGAGCCTTCCGATTCGATCTCCTGGACGGCCTGATCCCAGTGCTCCTGCTCACGCCCATCGGGGCGGCCTTCGCGTTCCCAGATCTCGTGGGCGCGTTGCCTGATGCGTTCTTCCCGGTCCATGCTTTCCTCCTGTCGCGCCTGACGTTGGCGCTTGTCTGCACCCCAATCGAGCGCTGAGAGGTTTGTTCCATTGGATTCGAATGGATTAAGTGCGTTTGCAAAGCGTCGGGGAACGTCGCCTTTGGAATCCCGCCCATGCCGATGGCCGCTGGCACGGTCGGGTGCGAGGGCGAAAACAGTCTACTTGTTCGTGCGAATTTTCTGACGCGGGTTGATTCCGCCCGTTGAGGTGGTGTCGTTCTCGACATCTCCCTCGACCGTGTTCTCGCCATGCTCCAACTCGTCACCTTCCTTGATGGTGCCCTTGGAGGTTCCAATGCCGGGATCGTTCTCCATATCGGCGTCGCTCGGTCTTTTCGATTTCGGGTGCTGGTTTCCGCTCATGGCCGTTCCTCGATTAGCGCGTTTCACCGTTTCACGGAAACGGTGAAACGCACTACCTCTTTGATTTACGCAATTCCGGACGGAAAACCGCTCACGCTTTTCCTGGAATTGCTATGGCCTCCCAAACTGGAAGGGATGCCGAATGTTCCGGCGTCAGACGCCGAATGGATAGGTTTCCGGCACGCCTTCGGCAGCGTGCTCGGGTCCGAGCGGCGTGACCGCGTTGGTTTCATCGAACCACACAAAGGCATCGAACTGCCGCGCCAGCGAGGCGTCGGCATAGTGGCTGTGCAGTTCGGTTTCCGGCCGGTAGATCACCCCGATGAATCGTTCCAGCCGACGCTCGGTCAGGCGGTCGCGCAGGTCCGGGTCGTGCCCGAGGTCAAGCAGGAACCGGTGAATGCCGGCGTCGTGGCAGAGCCGCTCGTAGCTGTCTTCGCGAGAGGGCCGCACCGACTTGATTTCCATGTCTCCGTCCCAGTCGGTCGCTGCCGCGACGGTGCCTGCATGCGTGCCTAGGCCGATGAGTGCCGCGGCATCGCCAAACTTCTGCCGGCAGAGCTGGCCGATATTCACTTCGTCGCGCGAGATGCCCATTTCGGTGTAGCGCGCGTCGCCGATGTGGGAATTATGCGCCCAAACGACAGCCTTCGCGTTGGGGCCCCGCGCATCGAGGATATGCTCCAGCGTTTCGAACATATGGGTATCGCGCAAATTCCAGGATTGCGGGCCGCCATAATACATGGTGCGGTAATAATGCTCGGCAGAGGCGACGAGACGGGCATTCTGCGCGGCGTCGAAGAGGTCGTCGCCGTCTTGTCCGGTATCGTCAAGCTGCCTCGCCAGCATCTCGCGGCATTGTTCGAGAACCGCTTCCTCGCATTCGCGGTAACCCCTGGTCAGCGCGGCGCGGCCATAGGTCGACGGCTCGGTCTGCCAAGGCGTCAGGCAGCCATAGCGCTCGCGCGCAACCTCTGCCGCTTCCGGGTCTACGCGGTCGAGATACTCCAGGACGGCGGCGATCGAGCCGCGCATGTTGTAGATGTCGAGGCCATAGAAGCCTGCTTGCGGCTGGAGTGCCTTGACCATGTCATTGTGCTCGCGCAACCACCCCACGAATGCCGCGACGTCGGTGTTGCGCCACATCCAGGTCGGAAAGCGCTGGAAGGGTTGCTCGGCGCCAGCGGAAGTGCTCTTACCGCGAACATAGCGGTCGATCGCAGCCGCATCGGGCCAATCGGCCTCCACCGCCACGATGGTGAAGCCGTGTCTCTCGATCAGCCTTTTGGTGATTGCCGCGCGCGCCCGGTAGAATTCGGATGTGCCGTGGCTGGCTTCGCCGAGCAAGACGATCCGCCGGTCCGCGAAGCGGTCGAACGGTTCGGCAAAGCCGGGATCGTTGAAGTCGGGCAGCGGCTCGGCCGCCGCGGCGATCATTTCCGGGAGGCTGCGCTGGCGCGCCAGTGGAATCGCGCGGACAGTCGTCGCGCGGCTTTCCTCCCGCCAGCCCTGTTCGCCGATGAGCGGGACGAACCGCACCCCGCCGAAATCCTCCTCGCTGTAGGTCGAGGCGCCCGTGCGGGTTACCTTGAGCAGGCGCTGCTCGTCGGGATCGTCACCCACCGGGATGACCAGCCTGCCGCCGACGTCGAGCTGCTGCTGCAAGGCCAGCGGCGCGCCCGGCCCGCTCGCCGCGACCACGATGGCATCGAAGGGCGCCGCTTCCGGCCAGCCTCTGGTGCCGTCGCCGGTCCGAACTTCGATGTTGCCGTAGCCTAGTCTTTGAAAGCGGTGCCGTGCGGTTTCGGCCAGCGCTGTGTGGCGTTCGATCGTGTAGACATGGTCGACGATCCGGCTCATGACGGCGGCTGCGTAGCCCGATCCTGTGCCCACCTCGAGCACCTGGTCGCCCGGGCCGATTTCCGCCATCTCCAGCATGAAGGCGACGATGTAGGGCTGCGATATCGTCTGGCCTTCCGCGATCGGCAACGGTCCGTCCTCATAGGCGAATTCCTCGTAGCCAGGATCCACGAAGACTTCGCGGGGGACCTCGCGCATCGCCGCCAGGATTTCCCGATCATGGATGCCGCGGCGGCCGAGATGAACATCGACCATCCGACGGCGCTCGCGGGAAAGATCGAGCATCGGAATTCCCTCCTATTGTCCTGCCTCCATCATCGTCTTGGCGGGCTCCCGGGCGACGTTTTCCTCGATCTCACCGCGACCCGGAGTCTGAGGCAGCGCCTTGCGGAAGTTCTTGGCGTAGTCGGGTGGCATTTTCGGCGGCATCATCGGCTCATAGGCGTCGACCAGCGCCTCGATGATCACTGGGCCGCTGGTGGCGAAAGCTTGGTCCAGCACGCGCTCGATCTCCTCCGCCCGCTCGATGCTGAAACCTTTTCCGCCCATCGCCTCGGCGGCCTTGGCGAAATCGATCGGCTGCAATTCGCAGCCGAATTGCGGGTTGCCGAGAAACATCATTTGCTCCCAGGCGATCTGGTTCAGCATGTTGTTCTTGATGACCAGGATTTTCAGCGGGATGCCGTAGCGCACCGCCGTGGAAAACTCGCCGAGCTGCATGGCAAGCCCGCCGTCGCCGACGATCGCCGCGATCGGCCGGCCGGGAAAGGCGATGCCGGCGGCGATCGCATAGCTCAGGCCGCAGGACATGGAGGCGAGGGCGCCCGAGACGCCGAAGGCCTGCCCAGCGCGGAGATCGACATGGCGGGCGGCAAGCTCGGTGTTCTGGCCGGAATCAGTCGCCAGTACCGTATTCTCGGCGAGGCGTTCGCCGAATGCCCGTGCGACGTGCTGCGGCTTGAGCGGATGCGCCGAGCCGTCTTCGGATTGACGCATCATCTCGCGCCATCTTTGCATCGAGCTTTGCGCCGTCGCCAGGAATTCCTTACTCGCCCTCTGCTTCAGCCGCTTGTTGAGGGCGCGCAACGTCTCGGCCGCGTCGCCGACCAGGCCGGCCTCGACGGGGAAGCGCAGGCCGATACGCTGCGCGTCGCAATCGATCTGGACGCCACGCGCTGTGCCCGGCTGCGGATAATATTCGATGTAAGGGAATGTCGAGCCGACGATGAGGACGGCGTCGCACGTCTCCATCGCCTCCTGTGATGGCAAGGTGCCCAGAATGCCGATGCCGCCAGTGGTGTAGGGATGGTCGTCCGGCAGCACCGCCTTGCCGAGCAGCGCCTTGACGATCGGCGCCTGCAGCAGCCGCGCCGTTTCCTCGAGCTCCACCGCCGCGCCGATGGCTCCGCGCCCCGCTAGGATCGCCACGCGCCCTGCATCATTGAGGACGGCCGCGGCTTTGTCCAACTCCGCATCTTGCGCGAGGCAGTGAGGTGCGAACATATCCTGCGGCGTGTGCGCCGGGCGGTTGCGCTTGGATCGCTTGGCCGCGTCGGCGGGCTGTTCCTGGATATCGCTGGCGATCGAAAGATGGGCGACGCCCTTGCGGGCAAGCGCTGTGCGGCAGGCGAGGCTTGCTACGTTCTCCATATGCGCGGCGTCCGAGACCTGGACGTTGTAGACGCTGACGTCGTTGAAAACTCGAGTAAGATCGACATCCTGCTGCGTGAAAGTCTCGATCAGGTCATGGAACTGCATGCCGGTGATTGCCAGCACCGGCGCCTGGTCGAGCTTGGCGTCGTAGAGGCCGGTGAGAAGATGGGTGCCGCCGGGTCCGGATGTTGCCAGGCACACGCCGAGCCTGCCTGTCCATTTGGCGTAGGCGCAAGCCATGAACGCGGCCGATTCCTCGTGTCGCACCTGGACGAAGGATATCCTGTCCTGGTTTTTGCGCAGCGCTTCCATGACGCCGTTGATGCCGTCGCCGGGGAGCCCGAACATGACTTCGACGTTCCAGGCAATCAAGGTGTCGACGAGGATTTCGGCTGCATTGGGCATGGCGAGGCTCCGCTGTTGGCTTCCGAACCAGCAAGGCTGCCGTTGGTTCCCTCGCCGGATCGAGGCGGCTCATGGCCAAAAGGAACAAACCCGATTGCGCAGGGTTGGGCGGCCGCTGCAGTGTGGTGTCCCTAATGTGTTGCCCCTGAGTAGGCTTCCATGGTTCGACGATGCGCTGTTCGAACGGGTAGCGAAGTCCTTCGAGCTAGCGCGCAAGCAGGTTGAGGCGGAGGTCATCTCGGTGCCGACGCCGACGTTGCACGGCGATGACGACCGCGTCATTTTGCGGCCAGTTGTGAACGTGAACTCTTGCCGGGTGTCGGTCATTTTCCGACCCGGGAGCGCTGGAGCAGGTTCCTGCTTGCCTTTGGCAGGGAATATCCAGGGACAATTGGTAGCGAGCGGGGCTAGCGGCGGCTGGCGCGCGTTCTGCCTGCCGGCACGATTGCAGATCGCAGCACCTGGTCGATGTCATGAGGTTCTATTCCGAGGTCGCGAAATCCCGGCAGCTGGGTGTCCGCAACGGTGTCGATCTGCATGAGGTCGACCTGATTGCGTGTCAGCGGTGCGCCGGGGATGAACTCGCCGAAAGTGGCAAGAATGCGCCATAAGACAAATGGAACCGGCACCAATCGTGTCTTGATGCCAAGCAATTGAGCGACTTCCAGCACCAGGGTTCGATAAGTGTAGACACGCGGTCCACCGAACTCGAACAGACGGGCGTCGGCGCCTCCGGAGGCGATCCGCGCGATGGCTTCGGCAACGTCTTCAACGGATGCTGGCTGGAGGCGGGTATCGCCATCGCCGAACAGCGGATATGCGGGAAGGATGGGCAACAATCTCGTGATCGTTGTCAAAAACCTGTCGTCTGTTGCGGTCATCACCGCAGGGCGGACGATAGTCGCGCCCGGAAATCCGACGTTGACGGCCTCCTCACCTTGCCCTCGCGCCCTGATGTAACTGGACTGCGAACGTGAGTCGGAGCCGATGCCGGATATCTGTATGTATCGTTCGGCGCCACCTTCCCGCGCCGCGTCCGCTAATTGGGAAGCGGCCTCGACGTGGATGCGTTCGAAAGTAACGTCTCCATGTTCGGAATAGAGGCTGACTGCGTTGACTACCGTTGCTGCATCCGAAACGGCCGCTGCAACTTGGCTTCGATCGAGGATATCGGCTTTGACTGCGCTAAAGGACTTGCCATTAGCCCACCCCGGTCGCGCATGCGCGGGATGGCGGGAGGCTGAACGAACGATAAGCCCGTGATCCAAGAGATGCCTGACGATCCTTCGCCCAAGAAAGCCGGATCCTCCGAACACGGTGACGCACCCCGACCGCGGTCGAGTGTTTGATGACGAAGTTTGTGCGATGGCCATACCCGTCAACGGTTCTTGCAAAGGTTCTTCGTCCAGCAGGCGTCCGTCAAGGCAATCTGTGGCTAACTGCGGGTGGCACGCGTTCTGGCTGCCTTCTTCGCCGCTTGCTTCCTGCCTTGAGCGCCTTTGGTCTCCACAGCTTTCCGCGCGGCCGCCGAGCGCCCGGCTGCGCCTTTCGTCGCGGCCGCTTTCTTGGCAGAGGCCGATCGCTCTTCAGCGGTCCGTTGCGAAGCCGCTTCCCTGGTTTGTCGCGACAGCGCCTTGCGAGACGCACTGCTTTTCGGTTCGTGCTGGAGGACCTCAGACACGGCCTTAGAAACCTTCGGCCGGGGCTTGGGTTTGCGTTCACCTTGGCCGACTTCGTGGGCATATTCAGCGCTTTTTCGCGTGCTCTCCTTGACCTTACCCTTCTTTGGCGGAGGTAGGTCGACCCCGGCGCGGCGCGCTTCGGAAAGGCCGATGGCGATCGCTTGTTTTGTGGAACGCGCGCCGTGCTTGCCACTGCGAATCTCATCAATCTCCTCACGCACGAACTCGCCCGCTTGCGTGCTTGGCGACTTGCCTTGGCGCTTATCCCGTCGCGCCCTTTCGATGGTTTTCTTGTCGGGCATCGCTTTCTCCCTTCTCGGATAGGGGACCCAACTGATTCGCGCCCCAAAAGGCGGGAACGCGTCAGAGACGCAATTGATCCTTGATCCAATGATCTTGATCCAAAAGTTCCGACGGCGCCTGCGGCAGCGTTTGGTCCTTCGCCACTTGGGGCCACCCCGATCGCGCTACGGGCAACCGCGCTCGCACACCCGGCCCGGAGAACGAAACAATAGTTTCAGTCGGACGTTCCAACTGAAGCAGGGTGCGCGGGGCGCGCTTTTATCCGGGAGATTACGATGAGCGCAAATGGCCTCGACGTTTTCGACAAAACCGTTCAGATCACCAATATCTGGTTGAACGAGATCATGGACGATCTCGGCCCGGATCGACAACTCGCATGGCATGCGCTTGGTGTGGTTCTGCGCGCCTTACGCGACAGGTTGCCCGCGGAACTGGGTGCCAAGCTTGGCGCGGAGCTGCCGCTTATGATCCGCGGTGCATATTACGACCAATACCAGCCGTCCAATGTGCCGAACCGACATCGCTCTGTCGAAGAGTTCTTCGGCACCATAAACGAAGGCCTGAAGTCCGGACGACCGGTAAACGCCAGCGACGCGGCCAGAACAGTATTCAAGGCACTTGCCCATCACATCGATCTAGGGCTTGTTGAGATTCATCGTGAGTTTATGACGGCGGCAGCGAGATGGATGATGGCACTGAAACTCTGGTCGG
>NZ_VFTW01000040.1:0-40709 GCF_006440815.1 Mesorhizobium sp. B2-8-3 | reverse complement strand
CAGCACGAATCGTTCCATCAAAAGCTTGAATCACGACCAAGCCAAGATGGGAATCCTGAATATCAACAAACCTTAGAGCATGATGCCGAAAAGTGTGAAGCGGTTTTCGGACAACATCATGCTCCCAACCAAAAAGACAGAGCCGGATGATTTCAGGTCGAATCGACTTGAAATCGTCCGGGGCTAGGCCGATGCGCATCCTTCGTGCCGCCGATTACCGCGTCATGCCGTGGAAGAATCGCGGCGGCACGACGACCGAAATCGCCGTTTCCCCGGCCGACGCCGGGCTCGAGGATTTCGACTGGCGCATCTCCATGGCCCGCGTCGAGACCAGCGGGCCGTTCTCCAGCTTCGCCGGCATTGACCGCACATTGTCGGTGCTGGAGGGCGAGGGGGTTATCCTCGACATCGCCGGCCAGCCGCCGGCGCGGCTGACCACGGCTTCAGTGCCGCTCGCCTTTCCGGGCGATGTGCCGACCGGGGCAGCGCTGATTGGCGGTCCGATTACCGATCTCAACGTCATGACCCGGCGTGGTCGCATGGCCCACAAGGTCGAGTGTCGGCCGCTTGCCAGTGAGATTCGCATCACGCCGCGCGCCGACACGACGCTGGTTCTGGCCGTCGGCGGAAGCTTCACGCTCTTCACGGGCGATGCGCCGAGCCTGGGACCGCTCGACACGCTGATCCTCGACCGCGACAGCCCGGAATTGCGGCTTCAACCCAAGGGGCAGGGCCGGCTTTTCGTGATCGAACTCCATCGCCTCGCCGCCAACCATTAACGGCTGTTGCCAAACATGATCGCGGCTTGGGTGAATTATCGCCCGGCCCCTTGCATGTATCACGAAAAAGCCTGAATTCTTGCCCTGATCCAATCGGGGCGGAGAGCGAGGGGCGTTCGCCCACGAGCTGTCGAAAGGGCACGCCCTGTTGTGGTGCGCAAGACAAACTTTCGGCCAACCAGTCATGCAACCAATTGCAATTGAACCGGTTTTAGGGGCATTGCCGTGGCGGTGACGCCGCATTGCGCCCCCGCTTACGGAATTTTCAATGAACATTCAGACGAACCCGAACAAGATCGAACAGACAAGCGCCGGCTTCCCGGTGGTGACGGAAGCGCCGATACGCTCCAATTTCCTGCCCGAGGACCGGCTGCGCGCCTTGGGCGTTGCGCTCGCCAAGGGCGAAGTCAAGGAATTGTTCGGGCTCGCTCCGTTCGAGTTCCAGGCCCGCATCCGCGACAGCGCCAAGAAAATACTCGAAGTCTACCGCTCGACCAACGCCGCCCAGGCCAAGGGCGAGACCATCACGCCGGCCGCGCAATGGCTGCTCGACAACAACTACCTGGTCGAAGAGACCATCTTCCAGGTCAAGCGCGACCTGCCGCGCCGCTTCTATCGCCAACTGCCGACGCTGACACTCGGCGACGGCACGGTGCTGCCGCGCGCCTTCGTCGTTGCCTGGGGCTATGTCGAGCATTCCGACAGCTCCGTCTCGGCCAATATGTTCAAGGCGATCGTCGAGGGCTTCCAGTCGGTCGAGCCGATGAAGATCGGCGAGCTCTGGGCGCTGCCGTCGCTGCTGCGCTTCGTGCTGATCGAGAACCTGCGCCGCATCGCCGTGCGCGTCGATCGCACCAGGCAGATGCGCCACATCGCCAACGAGGTCGCCGACCGCGTTCTGGCGACCGACGATAATGCCGACCGCACGAGGATCCTGTCCAACTACGGCACGCATGCGCAGGACACCACCTTCGCCACCCAACTGCTCTATCGCTTGCGCGACGGGTCGCAGAACGCCGGGCGCGCGCTGGAATGGCTGGAAGGCGAGCTCGAAAAGACCGGCTCCGACGCCGAGGAGATCATCATCTCCGAGCATCAGACGCTCTCCAGCGGCAACGTCACGACCGGCAACATCATCCGCGGCCTGCGCCTCATCAACGACGTCGACTGGACGGTCTGGTTCGAGGGCGTCAGCCGCATCGACACGCTGCTGCGCCAGAAGACCGATTTCGCCGACCTCGACTTCTTCTCGCGCGACCAGTACCGCACCGCGATCGAGCAGCTGGCGCGCCGCTCGGATCTGTCCGAATACCGGGTGGCCGAAAAGGCGATCGAGCTTGCCGGCCACACGCCCGGCGTCACCGACGCGTCTGGCGTGCCCGAAACCGCCGACCCCGACGTGCATACCGATGTCGGCTTCTTCCTGGTTGGCCCGCGCCGCCAGGAACTGGAAAAGGCGATCGGCTACCGGCCGCCTTTCTATGTGACCTTCAAGCGCGGCTTTGCCAGCGCCGGCTGGTTGGGCATCGTCGTGCCGGTCTTCCTTTTGACGGCGCTGCTGCTCGTGCTGTCGGGCAGGGCGCTCGCCAATCTCGGCCTGTCGGTGGAATCGATCACGCTGATGCTGGCGCTGTTCGCGGTGCCGGCAAGCGAAGGCGCTCTAGCCTTCTTCAACACCGTGGTGGCACTGTTCCTGAAACCGACCAGGCTTGTCGGCTACGATTACAACAAGCACGGCATCCCGGCTGAATCGCGCACCCTGGTCGTGGTGCCTTCGCTGATCGGCTCGCGCGACGACGTCGAGGAAAATATCCGCAACATCGAGGTGCATCATCTCGCCAACACGGCCGAGGAGATTCACTTCGCGCTATTGTCCGACTGGCCGGATTCCAAGACCGAGATCGACGCCGCCGATATCGAGATCCTGCAATATGCCCGCGACGAGATCGCCAGGCTGAACGCCCGCTATCCGTCGGAGGGCTCGCCGCGCTTCTATCTCCTGCATCGCCGCCGGCTCTACAATCAGGCGCAGGGCTGCTGGATGGGCTGGGAGCGCAAGCGCGGCAAGCTGCATGAGCTGAACCTCCTGCTGCGCGGCGACAGCGACACCACCTTCCTGCCGCTCAACGTGCCGCTGCCGGAGAATGTCGTCTATGTGATGACGCTCGACGCCGACACGCGCACCACGCGCGATGCGGTTTCGGACCTGGTCGGCAAGCTTGCCCACCCGCTCAACCGCCCGCATTTCGATCCGGTCAAGCGCGTCGTCACCGCCGGTTACACCATCCTGCAGCCGCGCATCACCGCCTCGCTCACCAGCGGCGACGACGCCTCCTTCTTCCAGCGCGTCTTCTCGGCCAATCGCGGCCTGGACCCTTATGTGTTCGCCGTTTCCGACGTCTATCAGGACGTCTTCGGCGACGGTTCCTTCACCGGCAAGGGTCTCTACCATGTCGACGCCTTCGAGGCGGCGCTGAAGAACCGCATCGACGAAAACACCATCCTCAGCCACGATCTGCTCGAAGGCGCGCTCGCGCGGGCCGCGCTGGTGACGGATGTCGAACTGGTCGAGGACTATCCGACCCGCTACTCGGTCGACGCCTCGCGCCACCATCGCTGGGCGCGCGGCGACTGGCAGCTGCTCGGCTACATCTTCGACCCGCGCTCCGGCGTGCCTGCGCTGTCGCGCTGGAAGATGGTCGATAATCTGCGCCGCTCGGTCACCCCGATCTTCTGGGTGATGGCCTGTATCGCCGGCTGGACGCTGCTGCCCTTCACCCAGGCGGCGCAGTGGCAGGCCCTTCTGATCCTCAGCCTGTTCATGGCGCCGACCTTCGACATCGTGAACGGCATCCTGCCGAAGAGCGGCGACCAGACGCCGCGCGGCCATTTCTCCGCTTTGGCGCGCGACACCGTGTTCGGCACCGCGCTTGTGGCGCTGAAAGTGCTGTTGATGGCGCATCTCGCCTGGATGATGGGCGATGCCATCGTCCGCACCATCTACCGGCTCTTCGTCAGCCGTCAGAACCTGCTCGAATGGCGCACCGCCTCGCAGGCCGCCAAGAACAGCGGCAGCGATCTCGGCGCCTATTACGGCATGATGTATGGCGCGGTGATCATCGGCGTCGTCGGCCTCGCGATTCCGGTGCTGGCCGATTCCACCGGCGCTTTCGTCGCTTTCTTCTTCGCCATTTTCTGGATCGCTTCGCCCGCCGTCGCCTGCTGGATCAGCCGTTCGGCCGAGACCGAGGACAGGCTGCGCATCTCGAGCGCCGACATCCACGCGCTGCGCACCTTCGCGCGCCGCACCTGGCATTATTTCGAGACCTTCGTGACGGCCGAGCAGCATCATCTGCCGCCGGACAATTTCCAGGAAAGCCCGGCGCCGGTGGTGGCGCCGCGCACCTCGCCGACCAATATCGGCGTCTATCTGCTCTCGGTGGTTTCGGCGCGCGATTTCGGCTGGATCAGCCTGTCGGATGCCATCACCCGCATCGACGCCACGATGACGACCATCGAGAACATGCCGCGCGATCGCGGCCATCTCTACAACTGGTATGACACGACGACGCTGAAGCCGCTCTATCCGCTCTACATCTCCGCTGTCGACAGCGGCAATCTCGCTGGACATCTGGTTGCGGTGGCCGCCTCATGCGCCGAATGGGCCGAAGCGCCGTCGGTGCACCTGCAGGGCGATTTCGAAGGCATCATCGACACCGTCACCATTCTCGACGAAAGCCTGGACGAGCTGCCGGACGACCGTCGGCAGCTGCGGCCGCTGCGCCAGCGCCTAGCCGACCGTCTCGACGGGATGCGTCGGGCGGTTGCGACCATCAAGGCACAGCCTGAGATGGCGTCGATCCGCACCATCAACCTTGCCGTGCTGGCTGGCGAGATCCGCAAGCTCGCCACCGCCATCCACACCGAGGCGGCCTCGCCGAAGAGCGATGTCATCGCCGACTGGGCGGAGCGCCTGGAAGCGACCTGCGAGGCGCATGTGCACGATTCGCACAATGACGAGAGCGCGGTCGCCGCTCTGCGCGCCAAGCTGCTTGCGCTGCGCGAGCGCTGCCGCCGCTATGCCTTCGAGATGGATTTCTCCTTCCTGATGCGCCAGGAGCGCAAGCTGCTCTCGATCGGCTACCGGGTCGAGGACCGCCAGCTCGACGAGAGCTGCTACGACCTGCTTGCCTCGGAAGCGCGGCTCACCAGCCTGTTCGCCATCGCCAAGGGCGACCTGCCGACCGAGCATTGGTTCCGTCTCGGACGACCGATCGTCGAGATCGGCTTCCAGGGCGCGTTGATGTCCTGGTCGGGCTCGATGTTCGAGTATCTGATGCCGCCGCTGGTGATGAAGGAGCCGCAGGGCTCGATCCTCAACCAGACCAGCAAGCTCATCATCAAGCGCCAGATACAGTATGCGCGTTCCAAGAACGTGCCCTGGGGCATTTCGGAAGCGGCCTACAATGCCCGCGACCGCGAGCTCACCTACCAGTACACCAATTTCGGCGTGCCCGGGCTCGGCCTGAAGCGCGGCCTTGGCCAGAACACCGTGATCGCGCCCTATGCGACGATCCTGGCCGCGCAGTTCAGTCCGCGCGAGGCGGTGCAGAACCTGCAGCGGCTGCGCTCGATCGGCGCGCTTGGCCGCCACGGCTTCTACGACGCTGTCGATTTCACGCCGCAGCGCGTGCCCGAAGGCACCGACCACGCGGTGGTGCAGAACTACATGGCGCACCATTCCGGCATGTCGATCGCCGCCGTCGCCGACGCCATTTTCGAGGGCCGGCTGCGCGAGCGTTTCCACAGCGATCCGGTGATCGAGTCGGCCGAGCTTCTCTTGCAGGAGAAGGCGCCGCGCGACATTCCGACCGCAACCGTGAGGACGGAAGCGGACGAACGATCCAAGGACGAAACCGAGACCGAGAGCCCCGACAGCCGCGTCATCCTCGATCCGATCAAGGCGCTGCGGGCGACCAACGTCATGTCCAACGGCCGCTATTCGGTCATGGTCACCGCGACGGGCTCCGGCTACAGCCGCTTCGGCGAGCTTGCCGTCACCCGCTGGCAGCCGGATCCGAGCGAGGACCGCCTCGGCTCCTACATCTTCCTGCGCGACACCGCGACGGGTGACTGGTGGTCGGCCACGGCGGAACCGAAGCGCGCCGAGGGCGAACGCGTCCAGACGCTGTTCGGCGACGACAAGGCGAGCTTCACCAAGACATTGGGCTCGCTGCGTTCCGAAGTCGAATGCATCGTCATTTCCGAAGGCAATGGCGAAGGCCGCCGCATCACCCTCTACAATGACGGCGCTGCCGACCGGCATATCGAGGTGACCTCCTTCGCCGAACTGGTGCTCGGCAACGAAGCCTCTGACAACGCGCATCCGGCGTTCTCCAAGATGTTCGTCGAGACCGAGATCGCGCCGAACAACGGGGCGATCTTCGCCACGCGGCGCAAGCGCGACAAGAACGACCCCGACCTCACCATGGTGCATTTCGTCACCGACCCGTCGGGCCCGTCGCGCGATGCCGAGGCCGAGACCGACCGGCGAGCCTTCATCGGCCGTGGCCGCACCATCGCCGATGCCGCCGCCTTCGATCCCGGCGTCAGGCTTTCGGGCAGCCAGGGCTTCACGCTCGACCCGGTGGCAGCACTTCGCCGCCAGGTGCGCGTCCCGGCCAACAAGAAGATCTCGCTGACCTTCTGGACCGCCGTCGGCGCCAATCGCGCCGAGCTCGACGAGGCGATCGCCCGCCTCGACCACCAGGAGAGCTTCGCCCGCCAGGCCATGCTGGCCTGGACGCGGAGCCAGGTGCAGACGCGCCATCTGGGCCTCAGCCTGACCGACGCCGCCAATGTGCAGAAGCTGGCGCGCTACCTGATCTATCCCGATCCGTTCCTGCGCCTGCCGGCGGAATCCATCGCGTCGGGCCTCGGCCGCCAGTCGAGCCTGTGGCCGACCAGCATCTCGGGCGATTTCCCGATCTTCCTCGTGCGCATCGGCGACGTCGCCGATCTCGAGATCGTCGCCCAGGCGCTCCGTTTCCAGGAATATATGCGGGCGCGGGGCATGATGATCGACTTCGTCGTAGTCAACGAACAGGCCTCGTCCTATGTGCAGGACCTGCAGCGCGCCGTGGAGACGCTGTGCGAGAACAGCCGCCTGCGTGGCCGCGAGCTCGGGCCGCGCCAGCACATCTTCGCGGTGCGCCGCGACCTGATGGATGAGCCGACCTACAAGACCTTGCTGTCGGTGGCGCGCGTCGTGCTGCACACGCGCAACGGCACGATCTTCGACCAGCTCGAACGCGCCGAGACCGCGGCCCTCCAGGCCCGCGATGCCTTGCTTCAGGCCGAGGGCGGCTCGCCGCGCGAACCTGTTCCGCCGCTGCCTTTGCCGGTGCCGGCAAGCCATGGTGGAAGCGATATCGCCGCCGACGGCAGCGGTCTCAGCCTGTGGAACGGCTTTGGCGGCTTCGACGGTGACGGCCGCCACTATGTGACGCGGCTCACCGGACGGCGTTCGACGCCGCAGCCCTGGATCAACGTCATCTCCAACGCTGCCTTCGGCTTCCACGTCTCGGCGGAAGGCGCCGGCTTCACCTGGAGCCGTAACAGCCGCGACTACCAGCTGACGCCGTGGTCGAACGACCCGGTGTCCAACCGGCCGGGCGAGGGCTTCTATGTCTTCGACCACGCCAGCGGCAAGGCGTTCTCGCCGATGGCCGCGACGGTCCGCGATCCGTCGATGACCTATGAGACCTGGCACGGCCAGGGCTTTTCCACCTTCCGCTCGAAGCGCGGGCCTCTGTCGATGGACCTGACGCAGGTGGTCGATCCTGTCGATCCGGTGAAGATCACCCGACTGCGCATCCAGAATTCGGGCTCCGTGCCGGCGCGTCTGCGCGTCTATGCCTATGCCGAATGGGTGCTCGGCGGCCACCGCTCGCGCACCGCTGCGACCATCGTGCCCTCGCGCGACGCGGCGACAGGCGCGCTTCTGGCGCAGAATCCCTATGGCCTCGACTTCGGCGAGCGTGTCGCCTTCCTGGGAGCCAGCCATCCAATCCATTCGGTGACCGCCGACCGCTCCGAATTCGTCGGCAGGCACGGCACGACGGAGTATCCGCAAGCCGTGCTCGGCGGGCTTGCGCTTTCGGGGCGGATCGAAGCGGGCGACGACCCTTGCGCGGTTGTCGCCAGCGACATCGACATTCCGGCCGGTGGCGACGTGACGCTGCTCTGGCTGCTTGGCGACGCGGCCACGCCCGCCGAGGCAAGCGCCCTGGTGCAGACCCATCGCGGCAAGGATTTCGACCAGCGCCTGGCCGACAATGAAAAGGCCTGGCGCGGCTTCCTCGACACCATCCAGGTCGAGACGCCCGACGAGGCGATGAACGCCATGGTCAACCATTGGTTGCCCTATCAGGCCGTTGCCTGCCGCATCCGCGCGCGCTCGGCCTTCTACCAGGCGAGCGGCGCTTTCGGCTTCCGTGATCAGTTGCAGGACACGCTCTCCCTTCTGGCGCACGACCCGAAGCTGGCGCGTGACCAGATCCTTAATGCCGCGCGCCGGCAGTTCCCGGAAGGCGACGTGCAGCACTGGTGGTTGCCGCGCACCGATGCCGGCGTGCGCACCATGATCTCGGACGACGTCGTCTGGCTGGCGCATGCGACGGCCCGCTACATCGAGGTGACCGGCGACGCCGCCATCCTCAAGGAGCAGTTGCCCTTCATCGACGGGCAGCAGCTCGGCGAGGACGAGCATGACGCCTTCTTCACGCCCGAGATCACCAAGAACACCGCGCCGCTCTATGACCATTGCGCGCGGGCGCTCGATCTGGCGATCAAGCGCAGCAGTCCTGCCGGCCTGCCGCTCATCCTCGGCGGCGACTGGAACGACGGCATGAACCGTGTCGGCGAGGGCGGCAAGGGCGAGAGCGTGTGGCTTGGCTGGTTCCTGCTGAAGACGCTCACCGACTTCGCGCCTGTCGCCAAGGGACAGGGCGACGCCAAGCGGGCGCAGGCGTGGCTGAAGCACGCGGACGCGCTGAAGCGGGCCCTGGAAAGCACCGCCTGGGACGGCCAGTGGTACCGGCGCGGCAGCTTCGACGACGGCACGCCGCTCGGCTCGCACAATTCGCACGAGTGCAAGATCGATTCCATCGCCCAGTCCTGGAGCGTGCTGTCGGGCGAGGGCGATCCCGCGCGCTCGACGACGGCCATGGAACAGGCGACCGAGATGCTGGTCGACGATGATCTCAAGATCGTCAAGCTGTTCACGCCGCCCTTCTCGAAAAGCGAGAAAGACCCCGGCTACATCAAGAGCTACCCGCCAGGCGTGCGCGAGAATGGCGGCCAGTACACCCATGCCGCCACCTGGTTCGTTATCGCGCTGGCCGAAATGGGGCGCACCGACGAGGCCTACCGCTGCTTCTCGATGCTGAACCCGGTCAATCATGCTGCTGACGAGGCAGCGGCCGAACACTACCGCGTCGAGCCCTATGTCGTGGCCGCCGACATCTATGCCGGCGAAGGCAAGGGCGGCCGTGGCGGCTGGACCTGGTATACGGGGTCGGCCGGCTGGCTTTACCGCGCCGCGGTGGAAGGCATCCTCGGCATCGAGCGGCGCGGCAAGGAGATCACGTTTAGGCCGAAGCTGCCCGCGCACTGGGACGGCTACGCCGCGACGCTCAAGATGTTCGACGGCGAAATCAAGCTTCGCGTCATCCGCGACAAAAAGACCAAGTCGATCTCGCTAGAAGTCGACGGTTCGAAGAAAAAATCGGCCTCTTTTGAGCCGAAGGCCGGCGGCAAGGCCGCGGTCGTCGTCAGGATACCAGCGTAAAATCAAAGGCTTGGCCTATCGGCCGCGCGTCCCTCGGGATGTGCGGCCGATCGCCGTTTTTTACTTGGCGAGGCTCCCGCGCCCGGGCGCGTGCCTTACTTTAGGGCAGGCTAAGCAAGAGCTTGTGATTAAAAATGTGGCAGCGCGGGGCAAGTGCCATTATTTTGCCGCAAGGCTGACATTTCACCTTTTATCTCAAACCGTTAGGCGATCACGTCAGATTTCGTACCGTCGTCATCTTTTGTTCGCTAAATGGGAACGGAAGGGATAGACGACGCATTGTTTCGCGACACATTAACCGATACGTGTCAAAAAATGGTGCGGTGCACAATACGGGCATTGAGCACGGACAAGAGTTTGGCGGAGTAGCTGAAGTGTCACTTCTGCAGATCTACTTTAGAGCGCTGGGTTATCTGGCGGCCGATAAGAAGCGCGTCGCGCTGATTTGCTGCGCCAATGTCGCGCTCGCGGCGATCGCAATCCTCGAGCCGATCCTGCTCGGCCGGGTGATCGGTGCCATTTCGGAAAAAGGCCCGGTGTTTTCGACGCTCGCCGTCTGGGCCGCGCTCGGCATCTTCAACGTCGTCGCTTTCGTGCTGGTGGCGCGCGGCGCCGATCGCTTCGCCCATGCCCGCCGCTCCGAAGTGCTGTGCCAGTCCTTCGAGCGCGTGATCACCATGCCGCTCGCCTGGCATCACCAGCGCGGCACGTCCAATTCGCTGCACACGCTGCTGCGCGCCGTTGAGACCCTGTTCAGCCTGTGGCTCGAATTCATGCGCGTGCATCTCTCGACCGCCATCGCGCTGGTGCTGCTGGTGCCCACCGCGCTCGCCATGGATATCCGCATGTCCATCGTGCTGCTCGGCCTCGGCGTGCTCTACGTTGGCATCGGCCGCATCGTCATGCGTCGCACCAAGTCGGGGCAGACCGCCGTCGAGCGCCACTACCACACCGTCTTTGCCCATGTCTCCGACAGCGTCAGCAATGTCGCCGTGCTGCAGAGCTACAACCGCATCGGCCATGAGACCGCGACGTTGAAGCGTTATGTCAAGGACCTGCTCGACGCGCAGAACCCTGTGCTCGACTGGTGGGCGATCGCCAACGCGCTGAACCGCCTGTCGTCGACCATCTCGATGATGATCGTGCTGTCGATCGGCGCCTATCTCGTTACCCAGGGCCAGCTCCGCGTCGGCGACGTCGTCGCCTTCACTGGCTTTGCCGGAATGCTGATCGCCCGTCTCGACCAGATGTCGGCCTTCACCACCCAGATTTCCGAGGCGCGCGCCAAGCTCGAGGACTTCTATCGCCTTGAGGACTCGGCCGCCGAAACCGTCGAGCCCGATGGCCTGCGCGAGCTCGCCAACGTCACCGGCCATGTGCGCTTCGAGGACGTCAGCTTCGAGTTCGCCAATTCCGGTCACGGCATCGAGGACGTCTCGTTCGAGGTCCAGGCCGGCCAGACGGTCGCCATCGTCGGTCCGACCGGCGCCGGCAAGACGACGCTCATCAATCTGTTGCAGCGCGTCTTCACGCCGTCCAGCGGCCGCATCCTGATCGACGGCGTAGACACCCGCACGGTGACCCGCAAGTCGCTGCGCCATTCGATCGCCACCGTCTTCCAGGACGCCGGCCTGCTCAACCGCTCGATCGAGGACAACATCCGCGTCGGCCGCGCCGATGCGAGCAATGACGAGGTGCACGCTGCCGCCAATGCCGCCGCCGCGCAGGACTTTATCCTCTCCAAGAGCTGCGGCTACGACACCGTCGTCGGCGAGCGCGGCGGCCAGCTCTCGGGCGGCGAGCGCCAGCGTATCGCCATTGCCCGCGCCGTGCTGAAGGACGCGCCGATCCTGGTGCTCGACGAGGCGACCAGCGCGCTGGACGTGGAAACCGAGGACCGCGTCAAGGAAGCGATCGACGAGCTGCGCCGCAACCGCACGACCTTTATCATCGCTCACCGCCTGACCACGGTCCGCGACGCCGACCTCGTCGTCTTCATGGACAAGGGCAAGGTGGTCGAGTCCGGTGGCTTCACCGAACTGTCGCTGCGCAACGGCCGCTTCGCCTCCCTGCTGCGCGCCGGCGGCCTGCTCAACGACGAAGAGGTCCGCCGCCTCAGCCGTCCGGTTACGGAAGCGGCGTAATCCTAGAGCTCCCCCTTCTCCCGCAAGGGGAGAAGGCAAGGGCGCGCTCCCGCCTGCGACATCCGTCCAATTGCCCCAAACCTCATGCCGGTCTATTTAGGTCGGCATGAGCGACACCACCTCACGGCTAGCCGCCTGGACCGATCTCGCCAACCCGACGCGCTTCGTTGGGCTGGCGGACAAGATCATTCCGTGGCTGGCGGCGGTCGCGGCGATCCTGCTCGCCGTCGGCCTCTATATGAGCTTCACCGCGCCGGAGGATTTCCAGCAGGGCATCACCGTGCGCATCATGTACATCCACGTCCCTTTCGCCTGGCTGGCCATGATGTGCTACACGATCATGGCGATCGCGGCGCTGGGCACCCTGGTCTGGCGCCATCCGCTGGCCGACGTGGCGCTGAAATCGGCGGCCCCGATCGGCGCCACCTTTACGGCACTTGCGCTGATCACCGGCTCCATCTGGGGCAAGCCGATGTGGGGCACCTGGTGGGTGTGGGACGCGCGGCTGACCTCGGTCTTCGTGCTTTTCCTGATGTATCTCGGCATCATCGCGCTGACCCGCGCGCTGGATGATGCCGGCCGCGCCGCCTGGGCCGCCGCCATCATCACCCTGGTCGGCTTCATCAACATCCCGATCATCAAATTCTCGGTCGACTGGTGGAACACGCTGCACCAGCCTGCCTCGGTCTTCCGCCTCGGCGGCCCGACCATCGATCCCTCGATGCTGTGGCCGCTCGCCGTGATGGCGCTCGGCTTCACCGTGCTGTTCTTCGCGCTGCACCTGATGGCGATGCGCACGGAGATTTTCCGCCGCCGGGTGACCGCGATGCGCAGGGTTGCAGCGCGACAGGCGGAGCGGGCTTAACCTTCTCCCACAAGGGGAGAAGGAAATGCGCTGCTCACCCCATCCGTCCCCTTGCCGCCACCGGCAGCGTTTCCAGCACCTTGTCGCCGTCGATCAGGTGCACCTGGTCGAACAAATTCGTCACCACGCAGCAATGATCGGGCACGACGCGCACGCGCTGGCCGATGCCAAGGCCCGCGCCGTCCGAGAGTGTCACGGTGCCATGCTCTTCGCTCAAGCCGGTGACCCGCGCGCCCGGCACCCCGAGCAACTCGCCGAACTCCGGCAGCCCGAGCGTATCGGAAGACAGCGCCTTGCTGCCGCTGTCGAGGATGGCGCGGGTCGCAGTCGGATGGCTGACCACCGTGGCAAGCACCGTCAGCGCGCAATCGTCCAGCGTGCCGACGCCTTTGGCGACCTGGTAGCGGTCGAGATAGATATAGGTGCCGGGCCGGTATTCGGTGACGACGCTGTCTTCGCCGGAGCGCCACATGTCCGGCGTGCCGCCGCTGGAGATGCGTTCGCATTCGAGTCCCGCCGCGGCAAGCGCGTCGCGCGCGGTCTTCAGCCAGGCTTCCGCCTCGCCGGCGCGCCCCGCGGCCGGATAGGTCATCAGCCCGCCGAAGCTGAGGCCCTTGGCCTGATCGATCACCTTCGCCAGCGCCAGCGCCTCGTCGGCGCTCTGCACGCCGCAACGGCCCATGCCGGTATCGCACTCGACCAGCACGGACAGCGGATGACCGGCATCGGTAGAGGTCGCGGCAAGCCCTTCCAGCGTATCGTGGCTGTCCGCCGTCACCGAGAGCGTGACACGGCCATGCAGCGCCTTCAGCCGCTCCAGCTTGGCGCGGCCGAGGATGTTGTAGGGCAGGAAAATGTCGGTCAGCCCGGCATCGGCCATCACCTCCGCCTCGCCGATCTTCTGGCAGGTGATGCCGACGGCGCCGGCCGCCACCTGCTTCTTTGCCCAGTAGGGCAGCTTGTGCGTCTTGATATGCGGCCTGAGCTTCAACCCATGCGCGTCGGCATGCGCCTGCGCCTTTTTGATGTTGGCTTCGGCGCGGGCCGCATCGATGAGGATCGCCGGGGTGTCGAGGTCGTCTATGCTTGCCATGGGATCACCGTCCAAAGCATGTCTTCCGAGCGGCAACCGCTGCGGGATAAGACATTGCGTTAAAACAAATCAGTTGGGTTTATGGCCCCGAAAGCCGCCCATGTCACGGGGCCAACCCGTCAGTTTGCGTCGACAGCGGGCAGGCATTGGGCTATTCGGATGGGCAGATTTCAGCAGGCAACGGCCGGGAGGAAACACGACCATGAAGCGCTCCAAGATCAACGACATCATCCGCGAAGCCGACGCCTTCATCCGCTCCTTCGGCTATATCATGCCACCCTTCGCCTATTGGTCGCCGGAAGAGATGAAGACGCATAAAGCGGACTCCTCGGCCATCTTCACCTCGCGCCTCGGCTGGGACATCACCGATTACGGCCAGGAGAAGTTCGACGAGCTAGGCCTGTTCCTGTTCACCGTCCGCAACGGCCGCTACGAGGACATGAAGCTCGGCATGGGTATGCTCTACGCCGAAAAAATCATGATCTCGCGCAAGGACCAGCTCTCGCCGATGCACCGCCACAACATCAAGGCCGAGGACATCATCAACCGCGGCGGCGGCAAGCTGGTGCTGGAACTCTTCATGCACGACCGTGACGGCGGCATCGACCCGAAGGCCGAAGTATCGGTGCCGGTCGACGGCACCATCCACCGGATGCCGGCCGGCGGCCTGCTGAAGCTCGATCCGGGCCAGAGCGTGACGCTCCTGCCAGGCGTCTGGCACGCCTTCTGGGCCGAGGGCAAGGACGTGCTGATCGGCGAGGTCTCGACCGTCAATGACGACCTCACCGACAACGTCTTCCGCGAGCCGATCGGCCGCTTCTCCAACATCGACGAGGACGTCGCGCCGCTGCATCTCTTGGTGTCGGACTACGAGAAGTGGGTGGGGTAGGCGAGGGACGCTTCACTACCGCGCATACTTATCCGCCTTGCGGTTCCCAAGCAGCAGCTTGCGTTCCAGATGCGCCCGGAGCTCGGCGTAATAGGCGGTGAGAAAAGCCTTTGAATCGATCGGCTCGACCCTGGCGCCGATCTTGCGGCCGATGGTCTCCGCCACCGCCTTCAGCGCCGAATAATCGTCGCGGCGCAGCACTTCCTCCAGCTTCTGCAACTCGGCGATGCCGTAGGCGTCGAGCTGCGCGGGGCTGAACTGGAAGCGCGCCGCGATCGGATCCTTGCGCCGCGAAAGGTCCTCGAGCAGCGCCACTTTCGGCGCCTCGACCACCCAGGTGCCGGCGAGCAGGTCGCCGATCCTCAGCCGATCGCGGTTGAACAGCGGGAACAGCGAGAACAGCAGCGCCCAGACCAGGCCGAAGATGGTCGTCAGCGTGTCGGCGACATCGGCGCTGGCGCGCGCGGCGAGGATCGACAGCGGCAGGAACACTTCGATCTCGCGCATCAGATTGCGCGCGATGACCTGGTCGAGCGTGAGGCCGGCGCCGCTGCGCGACGCGACCCTCACGCCAACCATGCGCTTGCCCGGCGTGGCTGCCCGCCGTCCCGCTTCGAAGGCGATGAAATAGACGTTGCGCAGGAAGAAGATGAAGACGATCCAGACGATGAAAAGTGGCTGCGCGTCCTGGAAGCCGAGGCCCGCCAAGCCAAAGATTATCACCAGAGAGACGACCACGGCCGCGGTGAGGATGATTACCACGTCGAGCAGGAAGCCCGAAGCCCGGGTGCCGGCGTCGGCCAGCTTGACCCTGAGATCGACGCCTTCCGGCGTCACAAGCGGACGAATCAGCGCTGCCGGGTTCTTGACCTTCGCTGTCCTAGCGCTCGCCATGCCGCACCATCCGGAACAGGTAGAAATAACTGAGCCATAAGGCCAGCATGCCGCCGCCGATCGAGTAGCGGACAATGTCGCTGGTGATCGTCTGGCGGCCGATGCCTTCGAGCAGTCCGGCAAAAAGCAGCATCACCGTGACGCCGATCATGGCGGTCGCCGCCACGCGACCGGCCCGGGCGGCGGCCGCCATGCGGGTCAGTTCGCCGGGAAAGGCGATGCTGGTGCCGATGCGCATGCCGGCCGCGCCCGCGATGGCGATGGCGAACAGTTCGGTCGTGCCGTGGATCGACAGCCAGCCGCCGAGCGCGAAGCCGAGCCCCTTGGCGGCATAGATCTGGAAAATGGCGCCGAGCATGCAGCCATTCATCAGGATGATCAGCACGCTCGGCACGGCGAACGCGAAGCCTAGCGCGAAGGCCAGGATCGACACCTGCGTGTTGTGGGTGAAGAGATAGGCGGCGAACCCCGACAGGAAATGGTCGCCGCCGCCGTAAAGCACGCTGCGCAGCGTTTCGGCCGACGAATCCGGGTTGCGCCCGCCGGCCAGGCTCGGCGCGATGATGGCGTCGTACCAGCGCTTGTCGGAAGCGACCAGCCAATAGCCGGCAATGGCGCCGATCACCGTTAGCCCGACGGATGTCCACACCTCGCGCCACAGGTCGCGGATCGCCGCCGGCCAATCGTGCAGGAAGAAGTCGCCGATGCGCGTCCGCAGGCTCCGCCGCGCGCCATAGAGATAAAAATAGCCGCGCAGGCACAGCGCCTCGAGATAGGCGATCAGCGCGCTGTCGAGCGAGGTCGCGCGCGCCACCGAAAGCGATGACAGCGCCGAACGGTAGAGGAGCGGCAGCGACAGCAATTCGTCTTCCGACAGCGCGCGCGGCGCGCGCTTCTCGACGCGCGCCAGCAGCGCCTCGAAGGCTTTCCAGTCGGCTTCGCGCTCCTGGCGGAAGCTTGCCAGCGACTGGCGCACGGCATCGGTGCCGGCCGGCAGCGTCATAAGAGGTTCTCCTCCTTGAGCTGGATATAGCGCTCGACCAGCGCCGGGCCGAGCCGCTGATGGTCGGCCTCGATGACATGCGCACCGAGCAGGCGCAGGCGGCCGATCACCACCTGCCGCTGCCGCAGGAGGTCGCCGGCGGTGACGGAGCGGGCGACGTCCTCCGGCGCCGCCGGCGCCATGTCGGCCAGAGTCTCCAGCTCCACGTCTTTCATCAGCATGAACAGCACCAGATGGCGCTCGGTCAGCCGGCCGACGGTGCGCAGCATCAATTCGGCGCTGATCGGATCGACGAAATCGGTGAAGACGATGACCAGCGAGCGCCGGTCGAGCTTGGCCGAAAGCGTGGTCAGCGCCAGGGTGAAGTTGGTCTCCTCGGCCGAATAGTCGATCTCGGCGGCGCGCTTCTGGATCATGATGAAGCTCGGCGAGCCGCGCACCGCGCCGCTGGAGACGCGCGGCCTGGCATCGAAGGAAAACAGGCTCACGAGATCGCCGCCCTTGAGCGCGATGAAGGCCGACAGGAGCGCCGCCGTCACTGCCCGGTCGACCTTCGGCACGCCATCGACCGGCTCGCACATCAGCCGGCCGCTGTCGATGGCCAGAACGATGTTGTTGTTCTCCTCGATCCGGAACTCGCGCGCCAAAAGCTTGCCATGACGGGCGCTGCGCTTCCAGTCGATCATGCGCCGGCCCATGCCGGGCTGATAATCCTTCAGCGCTTCGAACTCGCGGCCCTGGCCGGCGCGCTTCTGCGCATGACCATCGGCAAGAGCGGAGCGCTGCAAGAGCGTGATCGCCTCGTCGCGCGCGCTGCTGACATCGGGCAGCACCACAACCTTGCGGTCGACGGGCAGCACGACCTGGTTCCAGATCAACCCGAATGGGCCCTGCCAGCGCAGCCACAGCCGGTCGAAACTGGCGATGCCGCGGCGGATGGCCTCGAATTCGAGATCGAGCGTGCCGCCATTGGCCGGCAGCGCACCGCCGGTGCCGGCGACCGGCTGCAGCCGCTGGTCATGCCCGACACGCGCCTGCAGGCGCCGGAGCTCGGCGCCGAAACCCGCCGCGATATGCAGCGTGAAGCGCCCGCCGACGCCGACCTGCGGCGGCGCCGTCAGCGTTGCGTTGAGCGAGGCGCGGCCTCTGCCCGCGGCCGCGTCCACCGCCAGGAAGGCGAGCAGCACGCAGATCCACAACAGGCCGAGATACCAGACATGTGGCAAAGCGAGCGCGATCAGGAAGGCGGGGATCGCCCCCGCCGCCGCTGCCCAGACCGCTCGCCCGCTCGGATAGATCAACGCGGCGCTTCCGTATGGTCGACGAGGTCCGAGACGATCTGCTCGACCAGCCGCCCGTCGATCTGCGCCGCCGGCGAGAGAACCACACGGTGGCGCAGCGCCGGCACGGCCAGCGCCTTGACGTCGTCCGGGATGACGTAGTTGCGGCCGTCGAGCGCCGCCCTGGCGCGCGCGGCTCTCGCCAGCATGGCGCCCGCACGCGGGCTGGCGCCGACCTCGAGGTCGGGGCTTTCGCGCGTGCCGCGCACAAGCGCCGCGATATAGCCGACGACATCGTCGACCAGCGTGACGTCGCCGACCGTGGCAAGCGCAGCTTCCAGCGTCTTGCGGTCGGTGCGCGCCTTGATGCCGTATTGCTCGATATCGTGCGAGGCCGAGCCGCCGCCGTGATGAACAATGATGGCGCGCTCTTCCTTGAGGTCGGGATAGCTCACCCTGTGCTTGAACAGGAAGCGGTCGAGCTGGGCTTCGGGCAGCGGATAGACGCCCTGATGCTCGATCGGATTCTGCGTCGCCACCACCATGAAATTACCGCCGAGCGAATGCGTGGTGCCGTCGAAGGTGACGGCGTGCTCCTGCATGGCTTCGAGCAGCGCCGCTTGCGTCTTCGGCGGCGTGCGGTTGATTTCGTCGGCAAGCAGAAGATCGCAGAAGATCGGGCCGCGCGTCAGCGTGAACTGCCCGGTCTGGAAATTGTAGATGTTGGAGCCGACGATATCGCCGGGCATCAGGTCGGGCGTGAACTGGATACGGCCATAGGCGACGCCGAGCGCCTGCGCGAAGCAGCGCGCCGTCATGGTTTTGGCGGTGCCCGGCGGGCCTTCGAGCAGGATATGCCCGCCGGCAAACAAAGCCGTCAGCATCAGGTCGACGGTATCGCGCTGTCCGGTGATCGCTTTCGCGACTTCTTCCCTGATCGCGCCCGCCAGGGCTTTCACTTCATCGACGTTCACCGAGCCTCCTTGCCGTCCAGTCATGCAGCTGTTCGGCTGCTTCATGCATTGCGGCCAAATTGTTGGATTCATTCGCGGCCTTGAAGCGCCGGCTGAAGCCATGCGTCTCGCCCTTGTCGCGGGAATCGAGCCAGTGGTCGAGCGCTTCGCCCTGCAGCCCGTGCGGCGCGCCGAGCAGCGCCGCGGCCCGTGCCCGCATCAGCGATGCGTAACGGTCGCCGAGCCCCTGCAGCCGCCCGGCGCGCCTGAGCAGCATCGCCGTCGTGTCGACCAGCGCCTGCTTGCCGAAGGCGATGGCGCGGCCTTCCGCGCGCGGCGGGCCGAAGCGGCCGAGCCCGTGCAGGAAGGCGAGCGCGGCCGCCACCAACACCGACAGCGTCAGCGCCAGGAAGGGCGGTTCGACCAAAAGCTTGGCAAGATCGTATTTCTGGCCGATGCCGTGCAGTGTCAGGTCGAACATGACGGCGCCCTTGGCGGGCTCGATCATGGCGATCATGTCGAGCGCGGCGGCTGCCGTCCGCTCGTCCTTGAGCCCGGCATTGTTGATGAAATCGGGATCGGTGAGGATGTAGAAGGGTTCGTTGTCGAGCTCGGTCAGGATAGCCCTGCCGTTTCCGGCCGCGATCAGCGGATGGTCGTCCGCCACCCATTGCAGTTCCTCCGGCGCGGGCACCGTTCGGCCGGCGATATTGATCTGCGAGAGCGTGTTCTTCGCCTCGCCGAGCTTCGCCTTGGCGATGCGGCCGAGCCAGTCGTTGACGACCGTATTGGGCAGCCGCTCGACCTTGGTCTCCCAGCCGTCATGGCTGAACAAGGGAAAGGTCTGCCATTTCGGCAGGACGAAAAGCGTGTCCTTGCCGGAGCGCAGCTTGATGATGCGGTCGAGCGCGGCCGGGTCGCTGCCCGGCGCGATGGTGACGATGAGCAGAAAAGTCGAGGCCAGCGGCGGCGACGCCAGGTCCTTCTCGCCGCGCTCCATCGGTGGCGCCTGTCCGTTGGCGAGCTTCAGCCATTCGACAAGCCCTGCATAGCCGGTGCCACCCTTCGAAAACGGCGTGGCGCCGCCCTCGGGCTGGCGGAAATCGGGCGCATAGGTGGACAAAAGGAAAAAACCGGCCGCCGCCAGCAGGCTGGCGAAGATGCCCCAGAACAGGGTTCTGCGGCTGAACGGCGCCTCGGTCGTCTCGGCGGGCTGCGCGCTCATGCCCAGGCATCCCGGAAGGCGAAACGCTCATAGGCGCCGCGCGCCTGCCGCCAGCCCTCGGCGCCGACGGGACGGCGGGCAAACAAGGCTGCCTCGACGATGCGGGCGATCTCGCTGAACGCGGCGCGGGGCCGCGTGGGGATAGAGCCCGCGGCGGCGATATCGCGCGCGGTGAGCGACGGGCGCAGGAAGTTGGGCAGCCGGGTGGCTATGTCGGCGACGCTGCGGCGCAACAGAAGATGCACCGCCTCGTCAAACTCGCCGCGCGCCGCGAGCGCATCGGCCTCGGAGAGTAGGATCTGGGCGGCCCCCGCGTCAGGGCGCCATTCTTCCCTCGCTTCGGTTTCTTCGCGTTTCCGCCGCCATGGCAGGCGCCAGGCAACGCCTTTGGCCTCGAGAAAAAGCAGGAAAGCAATGATCGCGACGCCGATGATTACCGCCCCCCAGAACAGATAGATCATGTAAGGGCCGAGCTTAGCTAGGCCCTCCAGTACAGGCTTCAGCCATTCGGGAGGCTCGGGCCGCACATAGGTCGGCAGCCCGAACTGGATCGAATCGTCGGCCAGCAGCTGCTTGTGCAACTGCGCCAGCCGTCCGGCCTCATCCGTCGCTGCGGCTGTCACCCGCTCGTTCCCCCTGCAACCTGCGGTTCGGGGCCGACACTGGCAATACGCCATGACAATTGCAAGCGCACTGGACTTAGCCCTTCAACCTTGGCAAATTTACTTTGAAGTCATCGGTCGGATACGGTGGTGACTCGGGGGAAATTATCATGACTACTGCGACATTGGGACAACCCGGCAGATTCGAGATCGGCAGGGTATTCAGCAACACCTTCGGCGTGATTGGCCGAAACATCGGACTTTGCGTGGGCTTGGCGGCTTTGTTTGCGGGCCTGCCGGCATTGCTCGTCAGGCTGTGGACCCAGCCGCAGATCGACGCAATGATGCAGCGCGACCCCGCCACCATGGCCGACCCGGGCGCCATGTTTCGCAATTCCTACATCACCATCATCGCCGGGCTGATCTCCTTTGTGTGCGCGCTGCTGCTGCAGTCGGCGCTGGTGCGGGCGACCATCGAGGACCTCAACGGCAAGCGCCCGTCCTTCGGCGACTGCATCCAGATTGCGATCCGCTTTCTGCTGCCGACGCTCGGCATCGGCCTTCTCGTCGGTCTCGGCGCGGGTATCGGCCTGATGCTGTTGATCGTGCCAGGCATCATCCTCTGGCTCGGCTGGTCGATGTCGGTGCCGGTTCTCATCCAGGAGCGGCGCGGCGTGTTCGGCTCGATGTCGCGCAGCCGGGTTCTGACCAAGGGCAGCCGCTGGGCGCTGTTCGGCCTGTTCCTCATTCTCATCATCATCGCGATGATCATCCAGTGGGGAATATTGCTCGTTCTTGTGCTGTTCGGCGGCATCATAGCCGAGATCGGAGCCGCGCTGGTGCAGACCGTGGTGTCGATGGTGCTGTCGATCGCCACGGCGGTGAGCTACGTCGAACTGCGCCAGGCGAAGGAAGGTGCAAGCATCGACGAACTGGCGGAGATATTCTCGTAAGGAACGCTGCGGAGCTGCGCTCGATCGAGGGGCGCCGAACCTCCGCAGCCTCAATGACAACAGCAATGGTCTGCCTGCACGCTGGTCCGGCACAGGCATGACGAGGTGATCGCTACGTCCGCCTTGGCAAGTGCTGCCGCCAGCTTCGCCTGCAACCCCAGCAGTTCCTCTTTCTCGCCGCGTCGCTTCAGGCATTCGACCAGCCCGTGCAGCGCCCAGACATTGTCCGGGTGCTGGGCGCAGCGCTGCACGGCGCCGCTCAGGCCCAGATCGTCGCGATAGACCTGCTCGGCCTCCGCGGCGTGGCCCTGGTCGAGAAGGAGTGCTGCCAGCGCGTGGCGCGGCGGGTGCATCCAGGCCCACGGCTCGGTGTAGGAGAGATTGTCGTCGAGCTCGACCGCGCGCCGCAGGTGCTCGTAGGCCTCATCATGCCGGCCCTTGTGGTAGGCAAGCTCGCCGTCGAGCAGGGTGGCGCCGACCGCGAGCGAGGCTTTTGTCGGGTTGCTGAGGAAGCGGCGCTCCGGTGCAATGCTGTCGATTTGCCGGCTAAATAGTTCGCGTTCGCGCTCGGCCGCCGCGAATTCGCGCAGCGTCGCATGCGCCACGCCCTTGGCGTAGTGTTGCAATGCGGTGGTCACCACATAGAGTTCAGGCTCGCCATTCATCGGCTCGTCGATGATCTCGCGCCAGCGCCCGAAGCGCACCTGCACATGCGATTTCATCGCGTGGTAGCCCTCGACCGTCTGCGTCAGTTTCGGCCGCCCGGCAATGCTGACGACGTCGCGTGTCACCAGGCTGCGCACCTTGTCGGCCGCCCACAGAGCATGGCGGTACTGGCCAAGGAACATGCAGGTGAACATCATCAGATGCAGGTCGTGGCAGCAGCCGAGCAGGTAATAGGTCGGCTCGCCGGCATAGGCGAGGTAGAGATCGTTGGCGCGCACCGCCTTCTCGCTGGCGATCTTCGCCTTCTCATACTCGCCGCAGAGCACGTAAATGTGCCCAGGCATATGGTTCATGTGGCCGGCATCGGGGCACATCGTGCCCAGCCGCTCCGCCGAGCGCGTGCCACGCTCGGGCTGCGTCGACATTTCGAGCAGGTGGATGTGAAGATGCAGCGCCGCCGGATGCGGCGCGGCACCTGCCTCGTCCGAGAGCCGGATCGAACGTTCGCAGATCTCCAGCGCTTCGAGCACGTCGGAATTCGGCGCCGGCGCGCCGGTCTTGAGGTTCCACAGGCGCCGCACCGTGCGCATCATCAGCGCCTCGACCGTCAGCGCCATCACGTCATGGTCGTCTGGAAAGTCGCGATAGACCTTTCGCATGGCAGTGGCATAGGCGTCGTCCCATTTTTCGAACTCGGCCGCGCTCACGCCATGCGGCTGCTGGAATCGGGCGGCCAGCGCCTCGATCAGCCGCCGTTCGACAGGGCTTGCTTGGGCCGCGTTGGCTTGCGCAAGCCGCGCATGCTCGAAGCAGCGCCTGGCGGCATGGTCGGCCTCGGCCTTGCCATGTTCCTTCCAGGTCAAATTGTAGAAAGGCCCGGCGGCATAGGCGATGCCCCAATGCACGAAGGCGCAGCCGGGATCGGTCTCCAGCGCCTTCTCGAAGCATTTTATCCCTTCCTCGTGGTTGAAGCCGTAACACCAGTTCAGCCCGATATCGAACCAGCGCTGCGTCTCGGCCGACGATGTGGAGATGGGGCGGCGATAGGTGCCGAGATCGAAGTGGTCCATGCCTTGCTGCTTCTCGCATTCCCCCGGCGGACAGCCGGTCGGAGCACTCTGTGCCGAAATGCGTTGGCTTGGCAAACAGCAAACGGCCGGCGCGGCCTTGAACGCCGCGCCGGCCGCTCGGTCCTGGGAGGATCAGGACT
This sequence comes from Mesorhizobium sp. B2-8-3, assembly GCF_006440815.1. Taxonomy (NCBI): domain Bacteria; kingdom Pseudomonadati; phylum Pseudomonadota; class Alphaproteobacteria; order Hyphomicrobiales; family Phyllobacteriaceae; genus Mesorhizobium; species Mesorhizobium sp. B2-8-3. The sequence continues at coordinate 17,302 of NZ_VFTW01000040.1, read as the reverse complement.
CCAGCCAGACTTTTTCGAAATGCTGCTCGAGCGCCTGGTGCTGTTCGCAACCCTGCACGCCCTTGCGGTAAGTGCGGTAGACCGAGCGCCAATAGGGCTGGATGATGATGCCGGAATCGCGCAGATTGGTCTCGATCGTGGCCATGATCTCCTTGCGCTGCGCAGCGTCGGGCGTTGCCAGCGCCTTGTCGAGAAGCTCGTCGAACTCCTTGTTCGAATAGGCGCTTTCGTTCCAGGCCGCGCCGGACTTGTAGGCTAAAGCCAGCACCTGGACGCCGAGCGGCCGGCCGAGCCATTCGGTGCAGGAATAGGGGAACTTGCTCCAGTCGTTCCAGAAAGTCGCGGCCGGCAATACCGTGCGCTTGACCTTGAGGCCCGCCTCGCGGATTTGCGCCGCGATCGCATCGGCGGTGCTCTTTTGCCATTCGATGTCGACCGAGATCAGCTCATATTCGTGGTCGGCCTTGCCGGCTTCGGAAATCAGCTTCTTGGCCTGATCGACATCGCGCACCGCAGGGCCGATATCGGCGAATTCTGGATGCATGGGGCCGACATGGTGGTTGTCGGCGGGTTTTCCGTGACCGTCGAGGCCGAGCTTCAGCACGGCTGCATTGTCGACGGCGAACTGGGCGGCGCGGCGCACCTTGACGTCGTCATAGGGCGCGTTGGAGACATTGAAGCGCGCGACGATGGTCGAGCCGGTGGCGATCTCGGAGTTCTGCAGGCCCATCTGGTCGGTCTGCGACACGGCGTCCGAAGCGGTCTCGTGATCGGTGTCGATCTCGCCGGATTCGAAGGCCGACAGCATGGCGTTGGGGTCCGAGCCGTAGTCGACCCATTTGATGCCGTCGAGATAGAATTCGCCCTTCCACCAGGGCTTGTCCTTGCGCTTCACCTCCGCGCCCGTCTCGGCGTCCCAGCTCACCAGTTCGCATGGGCCGGTGGTGATGGCCAAAGCCTTCTTCGGATCGGCATCGCCCTCATAGGAGCGGTGCATGATCAGCGCCGGATAATCGGCCATGCCGGCGATCAGCGAGATGTCGGGCTTCGGCAGGTTGATCTTGACGGTATGGTCGTCGATCTTCTGGATACCGCCGTCGACCGGCTTCTTGGTGTCGGCGTTGACCAGCGCGCCCATGCGCGCGGCAACCGAATTGCCGGCGACCGAGGCGTCGCACCAGCGGTTGAGGTTGTGGATCACGTCGTCGGCGTTGAAAGTGTCGCCGTTCGACCAGGTGATGCCCTTGCGCACGTGAAGCGTGATCGTCTTGGCGTCATCGCTGGTTTCCCAGCTTTCCAGCAGCCAGGGCTCGAAGGAAAAGTCGGTGTTCCAGCGCACCAGATATTCGTTGCACTGGCGCGCGACATTCGACATCTCGACGCCGTCGAAGGTGCGCGGATCCTTGAAGCCTTTGACGTTCATCGCCACACGCAGCACGCCGCCCTTTTTTGGCTCGGCGGCGCGGGCAGGCGAGGGAGCGATCCCGCCCAGCGCCATCGCGCCGGCGGCGCTGACGCCAAAGCCGGCCATCAAAGCCAGATATTCGCGCCGGCTGATCGCGCCCTTCCTGAAATCGTCGGCGATCGGCCTGGCGCGCGGGTGCAGTTTTCTGTCGGTCAGGATGAACTTCATCGTCGTTCCCTCTGTTGTTGGGCGCCCCGGGGACGCCATGCGCGGGGGCGGATGCGACCGCCGGAGCGCCATTGCCTGCGAAGGATGATAGGTCCGCTTTCCGCAGGGAAATGTTTGGTTTTCCGCAGTTCTTGTGCGCTGTTCCGCAGGGGACAGCTGATCTCCCCCCTTGTGGGGGAGATGTCCGGTAGGACAGAGGGGGGCGCTGTCCCGCCATACGTCTCAGCGGATTGGAGATGTCTTCTCAGGCAGATGTCGGACGTTAGGAAACCGAAGGGTCGCGATCCTTCGCGCCCCCCTCTGGCCTGCCGGCCATCTCCCCCACGAGTGGGGAGATTAGCGCTCCGCCACCGGCACCCAGCCTTGCAATGTCGCTGATAATCCTTCGAAACGCCGCCGCCGCGCGCGGCACCGTCGCCCGGGCGCGCAAAAAGCTGTGCACCAGCCGCGGCTCCTCGCGCCACCACGCTTGTCCGCCGGCGGCAAGGATGCGGTCGCGATAGGCCTCGCCGTCCGACGACAGCGGATCGCATTCGGCGGTGACGATCACCGTCGGCGGCAGACCGGAGAAATCACGAGCCATGAGCGGAGAGAGCGTCGGATCGTTCAAAGCCTGCCCGGGGGCGGAACGAATGCGGCGATAGAACTCGATGTCGGCGAGCGTCAGCAGCGGCGCCTTGGCGTGCTCGACATAGGAACGCCCACTCCCGTCGCCGCCCAGGCCAGGATAGATCAACATCTGGCCGACGGCATGCCGCGCATGATGTCGCGTCGCTTGCGCCACTGCGGCGGCGAAGTTGCCGCCGGCGCTCTCGCCACAAAGCAAGATCGGCAGCGTGCTGGTCGCGGCGACCCATTCGAACACGGCAAGAGCATCGTCGAAGGAAGCTGGATGCAGATGCTCCGGCGCCAGCCGATAGTCGGCCGAGACCACCTCGAAACCGGTGCCGGCGCAGATTTCGGCACAGATGTCGTCATGGCTGTCGAGATCGCCGAGCACGAAGCCGCCGCCATGATAATAGACGACGATCGCCGCTGCCGCCTTGCCCGCCATGCGGTAGAGCCGGACTGGGATGACATGCGCCGCCGTGGCGACAAGACCGTCGCTGGTCGTCACGCCTTCGGGGTGTCCTTGATGGAAAGCCACGCACATTTTGTCGTACACGGCGCGCTGCTCGGCGATCGGCGCGGCCACGATCTCCGGCGGGTACCAGCTGTCGACCTTGCCGATATAGTCCCACAGCTCCGGGTCGAGCCGATCGGCGTATTTGCCGCGCCTCGCCGAATTGCTTGGGTTGCTGGCCACTGCCGTCAGAGCTCGGCGTAGAGCCGCGCCGCGTTCTCGAAGGTGAAGCGCAGCGGCACCGAGCCCTCGACCTGCCATACGCTTACCGTATCGCCTGCCATCAGCCGGCAGGCATCGAGCGTGTTGACGACGGCGCCGCCATAGAGCCGGTTGGCGAGGTTGAGGATGCCGGTCTGATGCATGGCCGCACTTGCGCTGCCGCAGGCGTCCTTGACCAGCAGCACGTGAAAACCGCGCGCCACCGCGTCCTTCACCGTGGCGTCGATGCAGGCCTCGGTCCAGACGCCGGCGATCACCAGCCATTCGATGCCGGCTGCCTTGAGCTTGTCGCCGAAATCGTTCTTGCCGAAGGCGCTGGCTTCCTGCTTGACCAGAGTGGCTTCGCCGTTTTGCGGCGCCACCTCATGGCAGATCGCCGTCAGCGGATCGTCCTTGTCGGAGAAGGCCGACTTGCCGCTTTCGTCCACCGGGTGGAAAGGCCGCGCCTCGGCAAGATCCACGATATAGGCCCAGTGGTGGAGCGGCACGAAATTGCGCCGCGCCGCCTCCTGCAGGCGCTGCACATTGGCGAGGATGTCGGCAAACCCCTCGACCAGATAGCGTCTGTCCTTGCGATGCTCCTCCTGGAGATCGATGAACACCGCGGCCACCGTGCCGCGTCGAATGGAAATGGGCGTTTTCATGCGTATGCTCAAACTTCGTCATTCCAGGGCGACGCAGCCGCGCAGCGGCGTCGCGAAGACCCTGGAATCCATGCCGTTACCTTGATCGTCAATTGCTGCCTAACAGAATTCCGCACCGCGGCGAAGCGGAGACGGAACGGCATGGCTTCTAGGGTCTGCGCCGCGTCGCTTCGCTCCTTGCTTCGCCCTAGAATGACGACGGCACAGGTGTTGCGGCCAATCGCCAAGGCTTGCGATGCCGGACCGCCGCCCATCGTGCTTGCCTGCATCAAAGCTGCGGCTCCAGAAACTCATCCTCATAAGGAAAGCGCGAGAGCAGTTCGGTGCCGGTCTCGGTGATCAGGATCTCGTCCTCGAGCTTGACGCCTTCGCGGCCGCCTTTCTCGCCGATATAGCTTTCCACGCTCACCACCATGCCAGGCACGATGATGCCGTCGCGGCCATAGGTCTCGTAGTCCATCGAGTGCGCGATGAACGGCGTTTCGCCATGCATGCCGACGCCGTGCATGACCGAGGTGTAGCGCTGGTCGACGAAACGGTCCGGGATCTTCCACGCCTTCTCGGCAATCTCGCGGAACGCCATGCCGGGCTTGACGATCGAGATGTTGTGCTGCACCTGGTCGTGCGCCATGCGGTAGAGCGATTTCTGATAGGGCGTCGGCTTGCCCGGGCCGCAGCGGAAGGTGCGCGAGAAGTCGGAATAATAGCCGTAGCAGCCGATCGTGTCGGTATCGAGCGCCAGCAACTCGCCCGGCCTGATCTTGCGGCCGCTCGCCTCGTTGAACCATGGATTGGTGCGCTGTCCCGAGGTGAGCAACCGGGTCTCGATGAACTCGCCGCCTTGCCGGATCACCTCGCCATACATGATGGCGAACAGCTCGTTCTCTGAAACGCCGGGCTTGATCGCCTCGCGCACCGCGGCCACCGCGGCCTCGGCGCCCGCCATCGACGCCAGCAGGCATTTCACTTCCTCAGGCGTCTTGACCGCGCGCACGGCCAGGATCTCGCCCTGGCAGTCCCTGACCTCACAGCCGCGCTTCTCCAGCGCCAGCGCCTGCAGATGGCTGCAGCGGTCGAGGCCGAGCTTCATCGAACCGCCGCCATGCTTCTTCAACAGCTCGGCGATCTCGTCGGCGAACGGCCCGGCAGTCTCGTCATCGCGGCCGGAGACGGAGGACCAGACGAGCTTGGACGGCCGCGCCTCGTCGATCGTGTCGAGCACCATCGAGACGTGGTAGCTCTGCGGATATTCGAACAGCACGATCGGTCCTTCGGTCGGGATGAAGAAGTACCGCGTCGAATTGCGCAGGAAATAGCCGAACATGTTGCGCGAGCCAGTGGCGTAGCGCTGGTTGTAAGGGTCGAACAGCACGATGCCGCCATAGCCCACCTCGCGCATCCAAGTGCGCAACTTGGCCAGCCGCCCCTTGCGCAGCGCGTCGGCATCGATGAAGGACGGCTCGGTGTCGGACAGCCACATGCCGCCGGCCGGATCGGCCGCGACGGGATGGCGCATGCGGTCCTTGAAGTCCACATCCTCGGTGCTGTCGGGGTCGAATACGACGATGCTCATGGCGGGGTCTCCTGTTGCGGAGACCATAGCCGGACGCTGTAAGATCGCTGTGCGGAATTCCGCAGATGTCGTGCCGGGTGCCGCAGGCGAACGGGCAACGCCGTGATCCTTCGCGCCCCCTCTGTCCTGCCGGACATCTCCCCCACAAGGGGGGAGATCAGATGTCGCGCATCGCTTCGCCAATCTCCAACGTCGAAAGGACGCGTTGGCGCCGGAACTGCCAATCTCCCCCCAAGTGGGGGAGATGTCCGGCAGGACAGAGGGGGGCGCTGTCCCGCCAGCGTTTCATCGCGTCAGCGCGCACAAACACACTAATGCCGCCTCATCGCCTTCGGCGCGTGCCCGTGCTCCTCGCGAAACGCCCTTGCAAAGCTCGACATCGACGCAAAACCGCAGGCCAGCGCCACATCGCGCACCATCAGCGTCGAATGCGCCAACAGGTCGGCCGCGCGCTTCAGCCGCAGCCGCCGGTAATATCCGTTGGGCGAGACATCCAGTTCGGCGCGGAAATTGCGCTCGAGCTTGTCGGACGACACGCCGAGCCTTGCCGCCAACTCGGCCATGCCGAGCCGCTCTTCCACAGCATCCTCCATAATGGCTATGGCCGACAGCACCAGCTCGTTCTGGACGCCGGTGCGCAGCCTGAGCGGCATCAGCTTGCGGTCGACGCTGGAGCGCAACGGAGAATGTACGAACCATTCGGCGACGCCCGCCGCGATCTCGGCACCACAGTCGCGCGTGATGATCTCCAGCATCATGTCGAGGCTGCCGACGCCGCCGGCCGAGGTGAAGCGCTTGCGGTCGATGACGAAGAGATCGCGCCGAAGCTCGATATCCGGAAAAGCTTCGGTGAAGGCGGCCTGGCTGGTCCAGTGCAAGGTGCAGGCATGGCCGTCGAGCAGGCCGGCGCGGGCGAGGAAGAACGCCGCATCGGCGACAGCGCCGATATGCGCGCCGCCACGCAGGCTTTTGCGGATCCAGCTCATCGCCTCGTCGGCCACGACATGATCGGCATCGCCGCCCGAGCAGACGACGATGCGGTCGACCTTCGGCGCGTCGGAGGCGCAGAAGCCCGGCTGGATGACGACGCCGTTGGAGGCCTCGACCGTGCCCCGGTCTGCGCCGACGATCACCCAGCGGTAGCATTCGCGCCTGGCAAGCACGTTGGCCGCGCGCAGCGGCTCGATGACGGAAGAAAACGCCATCATTGGAAAGCCGGGAAAGACCAGCACCGCGAAGGTGAGGGGGGCGCTGCCCGCCGCCTGTTTTGGCTGGTTGCGTGAACTCATGGCTGGCGGCCGTAGCGCGGCAGTACGATATCGGCGGTGAGCGGCGCCAGCTCCATGCCGCTTGTCAGTTCCGGGTTCAGCCAGATCATCTCCTCGATCTCGGCCGCCGGGACTGGCTCGCCGGTGATGGAGAGTTCGAACAGCTCGGCCTCGACGCGGGCGTCAGGCTCATTGGCGGCGGGCGCGGAGAAGGAACCGAGATGGAAGGCCTCGGCCGGATCGACGGCAACGCCCAGCTCCTCGCGCAATTCGCGCGCAAGGGCGGCGGCCGGCAACTCGCCCGGCTCGATCTTGCCGCCGGCCTGCATGAAGGCGCTGGTACCGCGCTTGCGCACCAGAAGCAGCCTGGCGTCGTCGTCGCGGATGACAGCGGCGGCGATGCGGATCGTCCTGGCCCTCGCTGATCTGGAATGACTGGAGGTCACGATAGGCTGTTTCCCGACGGCGGTTTTGGTGGCACAGAGAGGTGAACTGTAGCCGGCCGCGCGGCCGGCTTGCAACGGAGAGATCAAACGATGTTCGCGGCAACGGCAATCGACACAAGCAACAAGCCGGCCTTCTACAAGGAGTTGGCCACGCAATTGAAAGCGCTGCTGGAAGGCGAGGGCGATTCCGTCGCCAATGCCGCCAACACGGCGGCGCTGATCTATCAGATGGTGCCCGGTCTCAACTGGGCCGGCTTCTATTTCCTCGCCTCCGAGGACGAGCTGGTGCTCGGGCCCTTCCAGGGCAAGCCGGCCTGCGTTCGCATCGCCGTCGGCAAGGGCGTCTGCGGCAAGGCCGTCGAGCTCGACATGTCGATGCTGGTCAAGGACGTCAACGAATTTCCCGGCCACATCGCCTGCGATGCCGATTCGCGTTCCGAGCTGGTGGTGCTTTTGCGCGATGCCGAAGGCGCGTTCGGCGTGCTCGACCTCGACAGCCCGCTGCCCGGGCGCTTCGACAAGGATGACCAGGCCGGCATCGAGAAACTCGCCGCGATCTATGTCGCGGCGTGCTCGTTCGAGGACGATGACGGCGACTGAGAGGTGAGGCCGGCCCCGGCCTGCCTCAGGCGAACCTCACCAGCACCAGGCTGAAGCCCGCGATGAAAATGAAGGCGGAGAAGGCCAGCATCAGCGGCCGAAGACCGCGCGAGCGCAGCTCGGAAATGTCGGCCTGAAGGCCCATGGCGGCAAGCCCCATGGTCAACATCACCTGCGCGGCCAAAGCAATTGCTGAGTGGAGCTGAGCCGGGATCGCGACCAGGCTGTTCAGCGCCACGACCGCGACGAAGGCAGCCACGAACCAGGGCATCGGCGGCTTGGCTCCGGATGCGTCGGTGCTGCCACGGCGCGCCATCAGGCCGAGCGCGATCACCATCGGCGCCAGCATGGCGACCCGCGTCAGCTTGGCGACGGTCGCGGTCTGGCCGGAGAGCGTGCCGTTCTGGAAGCCGGCGCCGATCACCTGCGCCACCTCGTGGATCGAGGCTCCTGCCCACAGACCGAAGGCGTGCTGATCGAGCCCAAGAACCGGCGCCAGCAGCGGAAAGCCGAGCATGGCGACGGTTCCGAACAGCGTGATCGCGGCAACGGCGTAGGTGACGTCCTCGTCGCGCGCATCGGTGACGATGTTGGTGGCGACGATCGCCGAGGCGCCGCAGATCGAGGTGCCGGCGGCGATGAGCTGCGCGAGCTTCCGGTCGACGCCGATCAGCCGGCCGAGCGTGACGGTGAAGAGGAAGGTGGCGCCGAGCGTGGCGGCGACGATGCCGACGCCGCCAAGGCCGATGCCCGCTACCTGGCCGAGCGTGAGCTGGAAACCCAGCAGCACGATGGCGAAGCGCAGCAGGCGCTTTTGCGAAAAGGCGATGCCGGCCTTGGCATGGGCGGGAAGGCCGAGCACGTTGGAATAGACCATGCCGGCGACGACCGCCAGGATCATCGGGCTGAATAAGGTGAGGCCGGAGAAACCGCGCGCAGAGTAGGCGACACTGGTGATCATCGCCACCAGCACCAGTCCCGGCACGACGCCGGTTGAGATCGAGGTTGGGGCAGGGCGCTTGCGCTCGGCGTTGGCCGAGTTCAGGCGATTTGGAAGATCGTTCGCGGTGGCGGGGAGGAAGGACAATTCAATTCTCCAGGCGCTTCGCAGCCGGAATGCCATTCCAGAACCAATCTTTCCAACGAATTATTCGGGTTATAATGATCGATTTTTACGAACGATGCGGGAGAGGTTCGCCGGATCGGGCGAGGTGCCTGCCGTGTCGACGCTGCCGGCTTGACAGCGTCTCGGCTCCCGGTCCAATTTCCGGTCATGACCGCCTTTTTCGCAAATCCGCAGCGACGCCGCCGTTCGAAGGAGCGGCAAGCTGATTGCGTGAAGACAAAGGCCGGCTAGCAAGTCGCCCGGTTCGTCCGTCCCAGCCCCGCCCATCGCAACGATCGGCGGGTTTTTTGCATCTTGGAGTGTCTGAATGAGCGTCGTCTCTTCCCTGGAGTTTCGGCCGGCCGAGCCGGCGGACGCCGCGGCAATCAAGGCCGTCGTGCGCGAAGCCTATGCCAAATGGGTGCCGGTGATCGGCCGCGAGCCCTTGCCGATGCGCGCCGACTACGACAAGGCCATCCGCGAGCATCGGTTCGAGCTCGCTGTCGAGAACGGCCGCATCATCGGCCTGATCGAAACCATTGCGCGTGACGATCATATCTGGATCGAGAATGTCGCCGTGGCTCCCGAGGCGCAGGGCAGGAGCATCGGGCGCAAGCTGCTCGACAGCGCCGAGCGCAAAGCCGTTGAAGCAGGCCTTCGCGAGCTTCGCCTGCTGACCAACAGTGCCTTCGTGACAAATGTGTCGCTGTACAAAAGGCTCGGCTATGCCATCGATCGTGAGGAGCCGTTCATGAACGGCACGACGGTCTATATGAGCAAGAGCCTTCCATGACCACGGCAACCAGAGACGGAATTCGACGAATGCCTGCCCGGATCAGATTGAAGCAACTTCCCGGTCTTTATGCGATTGCACGGCTTGAAGCTGGAGAAACTATTCCTGACTGGGCAGACGGACCAGGCTTCGTCAGCATCAGCAGGACGGACGACGAACTGTCGATCGCCTGTTTGCAGGAGCGTGTCCCGGCTGCCGTCAGGCAGGACAACGACTGGGTCGCCTTCAAATTCGAAGGCCCATTTGCTTTCGGCGAAACCGGCATCGTGCTGTCGGTAATCAGACCGCTGTCGGAAAATGCTCTGGGCATCTTCGTCGTCTCTACCTTCGACGGCGACCACCTGTTGGTGAAGGCCTCGGACGGGGCCGCGGCGATCCGGTTGCTGGGCGAAGCAGGACACACACTGTTCTAACTCTGTGGCGGCGGCATTCGCTCTGGCGCAACGCCTGACGCGCTGGCTCAAACACTTCAAGCTTGCGTTTGACAGAGCACATGTCGCATCGTTATTTCTGGCGATATACGACGACCACCTCACCACAATCGACCAAAAGCGGCCCGCAGGGAGCGAAACCATGTCACACGATCTGCAATTCTATATCGACGGCGCCTGGGTCGATCCCGTGGTGCCGAATACTCTCGACGTCATCGACCCCTCGAACGAAGACGCTTTCGCCCAGATTTCACTCGGCTCCAAGGCCGATGTCGACAAGGCGGTGGCCGCCGCCAAGCGCGCTTTCGCCACTTTCGGCTTCACCTCGGTCGAGGAACGGCTCGATATCCTCAACCGCGTCATCGAAGTCTACAAGAAGCGCAGCAAGGACCTTGCGCTCGCCGTTTCGCGCGAGATGGGCGCGCCGCGTCAGATGGCGCTGGACAGCCAGGTCGGGGTCGGCCAGGCGCATCTGGAAAAGATGGCAGAGGTGCTGAAGAGCTTCCAGTTCCGTCATGTCAAAGGCTCCTCGCTCATCGTCAAGGAACCGATCGGCGTCGTCGGCCTGATCACGCCGTGGAACTGGCCGCTCAACCAGATCACCTGCAAGGTCGGCCCGGCGCTTGCCGCCGGCTGCACCATGGTGCTGAAGCCGTCGGAGATCGCGCCGCTCGACGCCATCATCTTCGCCGAGATCATCGACGAAGCCGGCGTGCCGAAGGGCGTGTTCAACCTCGTCAACGGCGACGGTCCGGGCGTCGGCCAGGCGTTGGCCAGCCATCCCGATGTCGACATGATGTCCTTCACCGGCTCTACCCGCGCCGGCATCCTGGTCGCCAAGGCGGCGGCCGACACGGTCAAGCGCGTGCATCAGGAGCTCGGGGGCAAGTCGGCCAACATCCTGTTCCCCGATGTCGATCTGGAGCGGGCCGTCACCAAGGGTGTTGCCGGCTGCTTCAGCAACAGCGGCCAGTCCTGCAACGCGCCGACCCGCATGTTCGTGCCGCGCGACCGTCACGACGAGGCGGCGGGCTATGCGAAGAAGGCGGCGGAGAAATTCACCGTCGGTCCGGCCGACGCGCCCGCGTCCAAGCTCGGCCCGGTGGTCAGCCAGATCCAGTTCGACAAGATTCAAGGTTTGATCCAGAGCGGCATCGACGAGGGCGCCACGCTGGTGGCCGGCGGCCCCGGCCGCCCGGCCGAGCTCAACCGCGGCTACTACGTCCGCCCGACCGTCTTCGCCAATGTCACGCACGACATGCGCATCGCCAGCGAGGAAATCTTCGGGCCGGTGCTGTCGATCATGCCTTACGACACGGTCGAGCAGGCGGTCGAGCAGGCCAACGACACCGTCTTCGGCCTTGCCTCCTACATCCAGGCCAAGGACATCGAGAAGGCGCGCGACGTGGCTGCCCGCATGCGTTCCGGCAATGTCTACATCAACTACCCGGCCTGGGACGCGGGCCTGCCCTTCGGAGGCTACAAGCAGTCCGGTAACGGCCGCGAATATGCCGAATACGGCCTGGAGGATTTCCTCGAGATCAAGGGTATCGCCGGGTACGAGGCGGCGGAGTAGGCATCACGGGTCGAACCAGGCCTCCGAAGAAGCTTAAGAAGGGCGCGGCCTCGGCCGCGCCTTTTCATTTGGACTGACCTCGCAGGTCAGACGTGGCCGTAGAAATCCCGGTGCACGGCGACGGAATAGGCATAGTCCAGCAAGGTCGACCAGCTGAACACGGGCATGTCGATTTCGCGCTGTATCGCCCGGCCAAAGGGCTGAAACCCGGTGCACTCCAGGACCATGGCTCCCATGTCCGAATGGGCGGCGGCGAAATCCTTCGCGACCTTGACGATGTCGCGCTCGGCCAGGTCATAATCCGCGGTAGGGATTTCGGGCCGGATGTCCTTTGTCCAGAGATTGTCGAATTGTGGGGTCTTGCCGTCATCCTTGGCGCCGTGGACGATATAGTTCGTTCCGAGCGTCACGCCGACCGAAGTCAGGTGCCGGTCACTGAGCCGGTCGCCCTCGGCGACGAGAATGCCGACGACCCTTTCGGGACCGATGATCATCTGGGCGAGAGGCACCTGCAGCAGGCTCGACGCGAAAACCGGCACATCGACGCTGGCCGCAATCTCCTTCTGGAACCAGGCGAAGTAGCCGCATTCGGCGGCGATCGCCCGGCATCCCATGCGTTCCAGCTTCCGCGCGGCCCTGACGATCGGCTCGAGCAGGGCTTTCTTGTCGTCGCCGCGGACGAGGTTCTGGATGTCGACGCCTTCGGCGATTTCATATTGGATCGGGAACGGATAGGCGCTGGCGTTCCGCACGTCGCCGGGGAACCCGGGATACACCTCGTCCAGGATGATGATGCCAAGGCCCATTCCATAGCAGGAATGATTTTTGCGGGCATGAATTCGTTGAACCCCTGAATCGCGAGCCGTCATCCAAATCTCCGCACATCGTTGCGGCGAAGCTAGTTGCTTATGAATGCGCCAGGAAATAGCGTTTCGTTATGGTCATCCAAAGACGCTTATGAAGGTGCCCGTCATGCTTTCCCGACGCGGTGAGATATCCGTGCGCCGTGTGCGCAGCCTGCTGACGGTGCTGGAACTGAACTCGTTCACCCAGGCCGCGGAAGAGCTGGGCCTTACCCAGCCGGCCATTTCGCAGCACGTCACGCAACTGGAAAAGCAATTGGGCTTCACGCTTCTGGTCCGCGACCGCGAAGGGCTTCGGCTCAGCCCCGCCGGCAGTTCGCTGCTGCCCGGGCTGCGGCGGCTTGTTGCGGGCAACGAGGCGATCGTCGATCAGCTCGCTTCGCTCAGCCTGGGCACCGAGCAGATCCTGCGGGTTGCAAGTGTGGCGTCCTTCGCCGCGATGTTCATTGGCCCCGCCTTCCATGCGCTGCGGCCCCGGTTCCCGAACCATGTGCTCGATATCGTGGAGATCGACAGCGAGGAAACGTTTCAGCTCGTGAGGTCGAACGAGATCGATTTCGGCATCAGCAGCGTGTTCGTTCCGTCGCCCGGTCTGCTGTTCGAGCTGCTCTGCCAGGACGGCGCCTGCGTCGTCCTGTCGACATCGCATTCTCTCGCCGCCAGATCTGAGCTTGCCGACGAAGAGGTGCTTGCCGAACCTTTCATCCGCTTTCCCTCGGGAACGACATCGGGCAATTGGCTGGCCATGATGTCGGAGCGGTCCGGCCTGCAGCCGAGAACCGTCGTCGAGGTGCGCCAGCTTATGACCGGCTGCCAGCTCGCGCAGCAGAACATCGGCCTGACCGTCGTCCCCGAGATCGCCGCCAGATCGTGCCCGCTGCCCGGCCTTGCCGTTGTTCCCTTGCGCGATGGCCTGCCGCCGAGAAAGCTGGGCGTGGTCACCAGCGAGTTTCACCAGCCGTCGCAATTCGAGAATGCGGTTCTCTCAAAGCTGCGTGAAATGACCTGGCCGTCCCAGGGCATCGAGCGTGTTTGAAGAGCGAAGGAACATCCCTTCAATACCCCAGCCTGTAATCAAGCCTGCATGCGCCTCTGCATATTAGAACATGCTATAGTTACGGTTGTTGTGCCAAAAGAATAACCATCACGAATAACTCAGTAAAACTCGAACAATCGGTTTGCGTTGGCGTTAACGGGGCACGGTGCATTCTTGCCGCATTAAAATCCGTGGGAACCGCATGCGTCTGTTGACAGTCAAAACATGGGTTGCGTCTTTCCTGGCATCCATCCTGGTGTTGGGCGCCCAGTTGGGCGCCGCCCGGGCAGCGCAGCCGTGGCTGGAAAAGCTCGGCGAGCCGGACCGGCAAAAGTTCACGCAATTGGTCGGCACGGTCGATGGCTGGACAGCCGACAAGGCTGACAAGATCAAGGCCGACCTCAAGGCCTTCGTCGACGCACACCCGGATTTCGTTCCCGCCAAGGTCGAGGCGACTCGGGCGGAGTGGATGAGGATTGCCAGCGGCATGGGGATAGCCCTGTCGAGCAAATCCTTCTTCATCGTCTTCGAGGAACTGGAGCGTCTCGACCCTTCCTATCCGCCGGCTTACGTCTATGCGGCGCGGACATATATTTATTCAGGCTATCCGGCCGGCGCGCGCAAGCAACTCGACAAGGCACTCGCCCTCGACGCCGCCAACCCCTGGGTCGACCTCACCTGGTCCCTGATGCTTGAACGGCTGGATCACCGTCAGGATGCGCTGGTGTGGGCGAAGACGGCGCTGCCCAAGACGGCCGGCAATACCAAGGCGATGGTCGGCGCAATCCTCGCGATCACCAACCTGCAGGGTGCAACCAACCACGACGCGGTAATTGCGCTGGCCGATCAGATACAGGCGCTTGCACCGGACGTGGACAAGCTCGCCGAGGTCATCGACGGATGCCTGTCGAGCTACAACTACCAGCCCGGTCTGCTGGAAGTGCTGACCGAGATCATTCAGCGGGTTCAAGCCAAGCAGACCCCGTCAAACACTTTCTGGTACGAGGTCGCGCGCCTCAATCTCACCCTTGGCTATATGTACAACGATGGCGTCATGCCCCGATACCGGCCGGACTATGTCGCGGCCGCAACCGAAATCCTCGACAAGATAGGGGGTGATCCGCAACTGGCGGAGAAAATATGGAACACCCGATATGACCTGGCCCTCAGTCTCGGCGACGTTGCGGCCATGACCAGGCTTCTCGATGAAGCTGGGCTCAAAGGCTACGACGCCACGACGATCGGCTATCACGAAGCGCAACTGCTGTTTGCGCAGGGCCGATATGTCGACGTGATGAACCTCTACCAAAGGCGCAGGCTTCCCGAGGACACCCTGCTGGCGCTCGCCTATGACTGGGGAGGCGACCGCAATGTCGCCGACAGGATCTACCTGCGCGACCTGGAAGTGAACGCGACCTCAGGCCCGGCCAACGCCACTTATGCGGGATTGAGGCTGTTCCGCTTTCGCGACATCGACGGCGCCATCAAATACGGAGAGAAGGCGTATTCGCTTTATCCATCCGGCTGGAGCCGTTCGCTGGTGACGACCGCGTGGTTGGTCAAATCGTCCGACTATCTGAAAGCGAACAAGACCAAAGAGGCGAAGGAGGCTTTCGCGCGCGCCCGTCAGATCGGCATAGACCGCCCCTCCCTGCAAAGCTTCTGCAGCAATCTATGCAATGACATCAGTCTGCCGCTGACCGAGTTCCAATAGCGATCCACAGAAGCCCTCCGCAATTCCCGGACGGCCACCGCCGATCCGTGCCGGCAACGCTTCACGAGTCCGTCCGCCACGCGAAATGCTCATAGGTCACGCGCCATGGGTCGCTCTCGACTGCTCTCTCTTCACCGATCCAGTGAAAACTGTCGGCGGTGATCTCGGTGAAGCGCCAACGCGCCTGCAGGCCGCGCGAGTCCGCGCCGATCTGGACGATGTCGTAGCCCTCGGCCCGTCCGATCTGGCGCGAATAATCCTGGTTGAGCGGATCGCTCCAGATGATGTGCCAGCCGCCGATCCCGGGATCGAAGACGCGCAGGGTCGTGCCGTACATGGTGGACCGGGCAGGGCGCTTGGGCCTAATCCAGAGGTCCTGGATGGCGCGGCCTTCGAGCACCCAGCCGAAATGGCATTCGCCATCCCAGTTCTGGATAGCGCCATCTCCCAGATGATGGACCGTGTCCATGTCCCAACTGCCGATCAGCCATCCGTAGAGACGCATCTCCTTCCGCCGCTCGGTTGGAGGACCTTCGGAGGTAAGAGCGGTGAAAAACGAGGACATTGGCATGATCTTTCTCCAACGGAACGGCAGCGCAGCGGCCATGCGCTGACAACCCTCGCAGCGTTGCCGGTTCCGGGCTTGGGAAAAATTGCTGTAATGCGGCGATGGATCAAACTGCCGGCAAGGCGACTGGCGTCCACGCATCATGCTTTGAATGCGAGACGTCAGCGGGACGCTGGTGGGAAATATGCCCCCTCTATTCCCCGTCAATCCGGCACCATCTCGCGATCCGGGCCAGCTCATTTGCTGCTGCTCCGCATCCATGTGGAGGCGTTGCCCATCGGACAGCCGCGCAGGTCGTGCCCAGATATCGATGCCGACCGGGAGGTTGGCCTTGCTGGGTGAGGGCGGCGAGCGGCCCGACAGCACTTCGAACAGAAAGAGCCCCGCCGGCGAGATGCCTGCGGGGCTCTTTCAGCGGACGTGTCGGTTACCGACGATCGCTTCCGCGACCATCATGGTGACCGCCGTTGTTCGCGCCCAGGCACATGGCATAGTAATCGTCATGGTTGCTGCACGAATTGAGGGCCGCCTGCTGAGCATAAGCCGAACCAGCAAAGCCAGCGACAGCAACAATGGCGAGAATTGCATTGCGAACAATCTTGGACATTTCGATTTTTCCTATGTTTAAATTCCGGTCGAGCCGGTCGATGGCGGTTTTCCTGCAGTTTGGTTTCGGTTTGATGGCGCTTGAGCGCAAATTTGTTTCGAAACGGCAACGGCCGTAGCCAAGCTTGCCGGACGCCTCGCAACATATGACGGGTTGTTTGCATACAAATGTTTCAAAGGCAGCCGTTCTCGTTACGAGCCTTGCGCTTGCGTGCAATGCGGCGGAAACGATCGTCGGTCATCTAAGGCGCGATCATGAAGGCGGGATCCCCCCGTTACAGCCATGGCGAATTGAGGATAACTTTATGTCGATCCTGAAGACATTGAACCGCATGGGCGCGGCGTTGAAATATGCGCAGGATGCCCGCAACCCAACGCGGATGCGGAACGGCATGCCGTCCGACAATCAGCTCGATATTTGCTGGCCGGTGATGCCGACAACCAAGCATCTGTCCTCGAACATCTGGGGCGGGATCTGAGACAGCGATCGCTCGGAAGCCCGATCGTCGACCTGCGCATCGCAATCATCACCTCGCGAGCTGCAGGCAACGCGCCGTAGCCGCGCTTCTCGGCACCTCCTGAGCTCGTCGCGAGCGTGTCGACGTGCGATTTATCCACGTCCCGCCTCGATGATACCGACCATCGCCCGGGTAAATTCGACCATGCTGTTTGCCGTCATGGCTGCATTGTCGGGAGACTGCCCGATATGCTCGGCCGCTCCGCAGCATGACCGGCGGATGCTGTCGTAGTATGGATCTCTCTCATCGTCCGGCATCGTCGCCAAATTCAGCGCGCGACGATGGATCATGCGCAACAGCTGCGCCAATGCCGTTTCGACACTCATGCGTTTGCTCCGCATCGGTCGGGCGTCTCGGCATACTGGGTGCCGGATCGTCGATCGGGGACCTCCCGATTCGAACAGGCTGCGCTTCAGCCGTTAACATATCGTTTATTGCTAATATAACCGCAGATCGGGCGTAGCTCAGCCCATGGCGAAGCCCACTGTGATGTTTGGCAACTCGCGGTGCCCTTCCCGAGAGATGGGTGACAGTTCATTCCGGATAGATGGGTTACACTTTCGGCCCTTTGCGAGGAGAGCAA